>NZ_SISL01000370.1:0-5818 GCF_004307965.1 Verrucosispora sp. SN26_14.1
CGCCACCGGCCGTGGGCGAGCCGGCCGCCTCGGCTCCGCCCCCTCGGTGGACCCGGATCTCGCGCGGGAACTCCTCGACGGGCTCGCCGAGGCGGTGCTGATCGCCGACAGCGTCGGGCAGGTTCTCCTGGTCAACGCCACGGCCAGCGCGCTGCTGCCGGAGCTGCACCCGGGCGTCGCCCTGCCCGGCTCCCCGGTGACGATGCTGTCGCAGGCGTACGCGACCGGCGCGGACGACGTCGAGGGTGAGCACCGGGAGCGGCTGCTCCGGGGCATCCGCCGCCCGTTGGCCGGTGACCGGTCGGCGTGGTACGTGCGGGACGTCACCGACGACCACCTGCGCGCCGAGGCGCTGCGGACCGAACGGGGGCGTACCGACTTCCTGGCCCAGGCCGGCCGCCGTCTCGGCCTGGCGCTACAGCGCGAGCAGGCGCTCCAGGCCGCCGCGACGCTGCCGGTGCCGTACCTCGCCGACCTGGCCCTGGTCGTGTACCTGCCGAGCGGGACGGTCGAGTACCAACCGCAGTGGATCCGGCACTCCGGCCACGGATCGACGCCGACCCTCGGCGCCGCCAGCTGGGACGCGGTCAGCGCCGTACCCGGGCTGGTCGAGGCGCTCGACGGGGAGACCGGCGTCCCACGGCCCTGGCCCGTCACCGAGCGCGGCGGAGCCGGGCCGCTGATCCCCGACGACCTCGATCCGGCCGCGACGCTGCTGGTCAGCCCGATGCCGGGGGCCGGGCGGACGGCAGGCGCGCTGGTGCTGGTGCGGACCGGAGCACGTGACGGGTTCGACCGGCGCGACGTCGAGCTGGTCCGGGAGTTCGCCGCCCGAGCCGGTGCCGCCCTGGCCACCGCGCAGCTCTACGACGAGCAGATCCACCTGGCCCGGGTCCTGCAGAACAGCCTGCTCCCGCCGGACCTGCCCGCCGTGGGCGGCGTACGGCTCGCCGGTGGGTACCGGGCGGCCGGCGACAGCCTGCGCATCGGCGGTGACTTCTACGACGTGCTCCCGACCGACGGGGGCGCGCTGTTCGCCCTCGGCGACGTCAGCGGCAAGGGCGTCGGCGCGGCCGTGCTGACCGGCCGGGTCCGGCAGTCGTTGCAGACGCTGCGGCTGGTCGAACACCGGCCCCGGGAGTTGCTCGCCCTGCTCGACCGGGCTCTGCTGGACATCCCGGACGCGACCCGTCGCGGCCAGTTCACCACCCTGCTGCTGGGCGCGCTGCATCCGGAGCCGGACGGCGGGCTACTGGTACGGGTGGCCGGCGGCGGGCACCCGCCGCCGCTGCTGGTCGACGCTGCCGGGACGGTGACCCCGGTCCAGGTGGGCGGCATGCCGGTGGGTGCGGTGCCGGGGGCGCGGTTCGACGAGGCCGAGATCCGCCTGCGGCCGGGTGAGCTGCTGCTGGCCCGCACCGACGGGGTCACCGAGGCCCGGGGCGGGCCGCACGGCACCGAGATGTTCGGCGAGCGGCGGCTGCACCGGGCCCTGGTCGAGGTCGCCGGGTCGTCACCGTCGGCGCTGGTCGACCGGGTGCTCCGGTTGGTCGACGAGTGGTGCGGCGGGCACCGGCACGACGACGTGGCGATGCTGGCGGTGGGCCCGGCCGGGCACGGCTGAGCGCCGCCGGTCAGGCGGTGCGGGAGACCGAGGTCTCCCCCGCGGACCAGCCCCGTGCCGGCGGCTCGGCGACGTGCTCCACGGCGGTCAGCCCCGCCGGCAGCTGTTCCGGGTGCGTCTCCTGCTGCGGCACCAGCGGCGACACCGGCCGCATCACCCGCGCCCGGGCCGCCGCGTCGAACTCGCGCAACCCGTGCAGCAACGCCTCCCGGGCCTCCGGGGCCATCGCGGCGAGGATCGTGGCCAGATGCTGACGGCGGTCCTCGCGCAGCTCGGCGAGGAGCCGGCGGGCCTCGGCGGTGAGGTGCAGCGAGATCTCCCGGCGGTCGGCACGGCCGGGCTCGCGTTCCAGCATCCCGGCGGCGACCAGCCGGTCGCAGAGCCGGCTGGCCGAGGAGAGCAGCATGTCCAGCCCGGCGGCCAACCGGCGCAGGTTGATCCCGTCCTGCCGTTCGACGAGCATGACGGCTCGCAGCTGGGCGGTGGAGATCCGGTTGGCCGTTCGTTCCCGTGCACCGTCCCAGACGGTCAGCAGGGCGCCTGCCGCGGTATCCAGCTCGGCAGCCATACTCGTCTCAGGTCCCGGTGGACCATGCAGTTCCGCCATGGTGGGCCTGAGCGTACTCCGATTCTGTCGCCGCATGGGCTTGTGATCAAGGAGAGACGATGAGCGAGCCGGTCGACGAGGCCCGTGCCACACTCACGGCGGCCCCGGCAGACCTGCTCGTCCGGCGGGTCGCGGAGCTGCTGGAGCGGGAGTACGGCATCACCGAGACCGAGCTGCTCCAGGTCGACTACCGCCTGGCCGCGCTGCTCCCGCTCACCGGGGGCGACGAGGTGACCAGCCCCGGTCACCCCGCCTGGCGCTGTTTCGACCACGAGACCCCGGTGTACGCGAACGGCACCGGTTACCTGCCGGTCAACATGCGCGGTGAACGGCGCGGAGTGCTCCGGGTCGCGCCGCTGGCCGACGACGGGCTGCTGGGCGAGCTGCTGGAGATCGCCACGTCCCTGGCCCACGAGCTGACCGCGGTCGACCCCGGCACCGACGTGTACCGCATCGCCCGGCGTACCCGACGGCTCACGCTCGCGGCCGAGGTGCAGTGGGAACTCCTCCCCGGGCGCAGCCGCACCCGGCCCTCGTTCAGCCTGGCCGGCCAGCTCGAACCCGCGTACGCGGTGCGTGGCGACAGCTTCGACTGGTCCGACGACGGTGAGCGGGTCTGGACCGCGACGATCAACGGGATGGGCGAGGGGGTGGCCGCCTCGATGCTCACCACGCTGGCCACCTGCGCACTGCGCAACGCCCGACGGGCCGGCATCCCGCTGGCCGACCAGGCGACCCTGGCCGACCAGGCGATCTACGACCTGCACCGGGGTGAGCAACATCTCTCCACCCTGCTGCTCGAACTCGACCTGCGGACCGGCCTGCTCACCGCCGTCGACGCCGGTTCGCCCCGGCTGGTGCTGCTGCGGGCCGGCCAGGTCACCGTGCAGCCGCTGGAGGCGCAGTTCCCGCTCGGCATGTTCGAGGGGACGACCTACGTCGAGCAGTACATCCAGCTCCAGCGCGGCGACCGCCTCTTCATGATCAGCGACGGGGTGATCGACGCCACCGGGCGCAACATCCGGTACGGCGAGACCGCACTGGACCGGATGTTGCGCCGTACCGCGCCGATGACTCCGCTGGACGCGGTCCGTTCCCTCCTCGGCGATCTGCGGGCCTTCGTCGCCGGCGACCTGACCGACGACGCGGTCGTGGTGTGCCTGGACTGGACCGGCCCGCAGCCGTAGCCACCTCGGGTCAGTACGCGCCCCGACTGTTGATCACCGCGCCGAAGGTCTTCCAGAGGATGGTCAGGTCGGCCGCGAGCGACCAGTTCTCCACGTAGTAGAGGTCCAACCGGATGCCGTCCTCCCAACTCAGGTCGGATCGGCCGCTGACCTGCCAGAGACCGGTCATTCCGGGCTTGACCAGCAGACGGCGGGCCACGTCGCCGTCGTAGCGGGCCACCTCCGACGGCAGCGGCGGCCGGGGCCCGACCAGGCTCATCTGCCCCAGCAGCACGTTGACCAACTGGGGAAGCTCGTCCAGGGACCACTTGCGCAGCAGCCGACCGACCCGGGTCACCCGGGGGTCGTCCCGCATCTTGAACATCAGGCCGTCGGTCTCGTTGCGCACGGTCAACTCGGCCAGCAGGGCGTCCGCGTTCACCACCATGGTGCGGAACTTGAAGACGCCGAACTCACGCCCGCCCTGACCCACCCGGGTCTGCCGGAACAGCACCGGCCCCCGGCTGTTCACCTTCACCGCGAGCGCGATGGCTGCCAGCAGCGGCAGCAGCAGGGTCAGCGCCACCAGCGAGACCGAACGGTCGACCAGCCCCTTGACCAGTTTGCGCACCCCACGGAACTCGGGTGCCTCCACGTGGATCAGGGGCAGCCCGGCGACCGGGCGGGTGTGGATGCGCGGGCCCGCGACGTCGGTCAGCGCCGGGGCCAGCACCAGGTCGATGCCGGTTCCCTCCAGCTGCCACCCGAGCCGGCGCAGCCGGGTGGCGGTCAGCTCCCCGCAGGCGGTGACCGCGACCGTGTCCGCACCGATGGCGTCGGCGGCCTCCGGGATGCCCCGGAACGAGCCGACCACCGGCACGTCACCGAGCCGCTGCGCCACCGGAGCCAACAGTGCGTCCGGGATGCAGGCGCCGACCACCTGGTAGCCGGCGTACGGCTCGCGGCGCAGCGTGTGCACCAGCTCCAACACGTGTGCGGTGTCACCGACCACCAGCACCCGCCGAGACCAGCCCGTCCCCCGCGACCGGGCTCGGTGCAGACGTTTGCGCGCGGCGAACCGGGCCACTTCCAGCCCGATCGTGCCCACCGCGAACGAGATCGCCAGGAAGCCACGGGACACGCCGACGTCGGCGACGTACCCGAGGATCGCGACGGCGCCGGCCAGCCGGAGGCTGGCCATGCTCACCCGCCGGTACTCGTCCGCGCCGTAGCCGACCACCCGGTCGTCGTAGCAGCGCAGGACCTTCAGGGAGACCAACCAGGCCAGCACCAGGGCCGGCGCGAACAGGACGTAGGGCACGTGGGTACCACGTGGCACGGATTCGCCGAATCGAGCCGCGTAACCGATGAGCACCGCCACGGACAGGACGGTGGCGTCCAGCACGACCAGGGAACGGACGTACGTCCGCTGGTCGCCACGCACCGACCCGCTCGATGGCGGAGTGTCACCCGATCGCGATGACGATCTGGCGGGGGTCAACAGCGTCGCCGAGGTCACCAGCCCTCCCACACTTCGCTCGGAGACGGCCCGGGACCGGCCGGGACGGAGGCCAGATCTGCCGGTGCACGAGAACATCCTGCCTTGATAACTATGACGGCCGATTGCTTCGGACGTATTGCCGTCACTTTCCGGGGTGGAGGACGACCGGAAAGGGGCCTGTCGTACCGCTTTCTCCGGTACCGCAGACCCCGTCCCTGTGCATTCGCTCAGGCCGGCGCCTTCCTCAGGGCGATCGCCCTGAGGAAGATGTCACTGATGTTGGTGGGGTCGGCGGCGATGAACGCCCCGCCACCGGCTGCCCCGGCGATGGTGTCCAGCTCCGACTTGCTCACCTCGGTGCCGATACCCACGATGATGACCTGGATCGGCTGCTCCGGGTCCTTGATCCGATCGAGCTCGGCCAGCAGATCACGTTGCGAGATGCCGTCCGGGTTCTCGTTCTTGCCGTCGGTGAAGAGCACGATCGAGTTGACCTTGCCCGGTTCCCAGTTGCGCTGGACGTCCTTGTAGGCGGCCAGCAGCGTGTCGTACAGCCCCGTGTCACCGCTGGACGAGGTGACCGTGTCCAGTCCCCGCTCCAGCGTGCCGCGCTGCCGTGACAGCGGCCCGATCGGCACCAGCTCGCGGTAGTCCCGCGACCCGGCCAGCTTGGTGGAGAACACCCACAGCCCGATCGACCAGGAGTCGTCGAAGAGGTTCAGGCCGCGCCGGGCCGCCTCGATGGTGACCTGTTGCCGGGTTGCCCCGTTGGCCGTCGGCACGGTCTTCTTCATCGAGCCCGAGACGTCGATGATGCAGAGCATCCGGCCGGACAGGGTCGCGATCGACCAACTCGACACCGCCCGCTCCACCGCGTCCGGCGCCAGTCCGCCGGCGGCCACCCCGCCCTGCGGCTGTCT
>NZ_SISL01000371.1:0-5811 GCF_004307965.1 Verrucosispora sp. SN26_14.1
CCCGCATCGGCTCCGGGGTGCCCGGACCCGGCGCGGCGCTCTGGGTCGAGGCGACCGAGATCGACGAACCCACCCCCGCCGGCAAGGCACGGGAACTGGCCCGCGAGTACCGCGCCCTGGTGACCTCCGTGCTCCAGCAGCGCGGCGCATGGCAGGTCATCGACGCGATGGAGCGGATGACCGACCTCTCCGAACTGGCCGACTCGGCCGGCTACGCGCCCTGGCTCACCCTGGCGCAGAAGACCGAACTGCTCGCCGCGCCGGACGTCACCGCCCGGCTGGAACTGCTCGTCGGCTGGGTCAAGGAGCACCTCGCCGAGCAGGAGGTCACCGAGCAGATCAACTCCGACGTCCGCGAGGGGCTGGAGAAGTCGCAGCGGGAGTTCCTGCTGCGCCAGCAGCTCGCCGCGATCCGCAAGGAACTCGGCGAGGACGCCCCGGACGGCTCCGCCGACTACCGGTCCCGTGTCGAGGCCGCCGACCTGCCCGAGAAGGTACGCGAGGCGGCACTGCGCGAGGTCGGCAAGCTGGAGCGGGCCAGTGACGCCTCCCCGGAGGCGGGCTGGATCCGTACCTGGCTCGACACGGTGCTGGAGATGCCGTGGAGCACGCGTACCGAGGACAACATCGACCTGGCCGCGGCGCGGGCCGTGCTCGACGCCGACCACGCCGGCCTGGCCGACGTCAAGGACCGCATCCTGGAGTACCTGGCGGTGCGCAACCGCCGGGCCGACCGCAACCTCGGTGTGGTCGGCGGGCGCGGCTCCGGCGCGGTGCTGGCCCTGACGGGCCCGCCCGGCGTCGGCAAGACCAGCCTCGGCGAGTCCGTCGCCCGGGCGCTCGGCCGCAGATTCGTCCGGGTCTCCCTCGGCGGCGTACGCGACGAGGCCGAGATCCGGGGCCACCGGCGCACCTACGTCGGCGCGCTGCCCGGCCGGATCGTGCGGGCCCTGCGCGAGGCCGGCTCGATGAACCCGGTGGTGCTGCTCGACGAGGTCGACAAACTCTCCGTCGGGTACGCCGGTGACCCGGCCGCCGCCCTGCTGGAGGTGCTCGACCCGGCCCAGAACCACACCTTCCGGGACCACTACCTGGAAGTCGACCTCGACCTGTCCGACGTGCTCTTCCTCGCCACGGCCAACGTGGTGGAGGCCATCCCCGGCCCGCTGCTGGACCGGATGGAACTGGTCACCCTGGACGGCTACACCGAGGAGGAGAAGGTGGCCATCGCCCGGGACCACCTGCTGCCCCGGCAGCGGGAACGGGCCGGGCTGACCGCCGACGAGGTCGACCTCGACGCCCCGGCACTGGCCCGCATCGCGGGGGAGTACACCCGGGAGGCCGGCGTACGGCAACTGGAGCGGGCCCTGGCGAAGGTCATGCGGAAGGTCGCGGTGGCCCTCACCGACGACCCGACGCCGGTCCGCGTCGGCGCCGACGACCTGACCCGCTACCTCGGCCGGCCCAAGCACACGCCGGAGTCGGCGGAGCGGACGGCGGTGCCCGGCGTGGCCACCGGCCTGGCGGTCACCGGTGCCGGCGGCGACGTGCTGTTCATCGAGGCCACCAGCATGGAGGGTGAGCCGGGCCTGACCCTGACCGGCCAACTCGGCGACGTGATGAAGGAGTCGGCGCACATCGCCCTCTCCTACCTGCGCGCCAACGGCCGCCGGCTCGGCCTGGACCCGAACGCCCTCGCCGGACGGCGGATCCACCTGCACGTCCCGGCGGGTGCGGTGCCCAAGGACGGCCCCAGCGCCGGCATCACCATGGTCACCGCGCTGGCGTCGCTGGCCAGCGGCCGGCCGGTACGCCCCGAGTTCGGGATGACCGGCGAGGTGACACTCTCCGGCCGGGTGCTGCCCATCGGCGGGGTGAAGCAGAAGCTGCTGGCCGCGCACCGGGCCGGTCTGACCGAGGTGATCATTCCGGCCCGGAACGAGCCGGACCTCGACGACCTGCCCACCGAGGTCCGCGAGGCGCTGACCGTACACCCGCTCGCCGATGTCGCCGACGTGCTCGCCCTGGCGCTGCGCCCGGCCGAGATCGACCCGGCCTCGCTGGGCGGCCAGAGCCTCACCGCCGCCTGACGGATGCAAGGAAGGGCACCTTATTAACGCCTGAGGTAGAGCAGGGGTCCCCTGTTAACCCGAGGCACCATCGACTGGCGTCATCCCGTGCGGGGTGGCGCCAGTCGCTGCATGTCGGGGCGTGCCGTGGTGAGAAGGGCTCCCTGCTATACCGCAGGCGTTAACAGGGGGCCCTTCCTTACACGTCAGCGGCTGTCGTCGCGGTCTCGGCGTACGGTGGCCTTGCGGCCCTTGATGGTGCTGCCGCGCAGCCCGGCGATCACCTCGTCGGCCACCCCGTTGGGCACCTCGACAAGCGAGAACCGGTCGGCGATCTCGATCGAGCCGATGTCCCGGCCACGGATGCCGGTCTCTCCGGTGATCGCGCCGACCAGGTCCTGCGGCCGGACTCCGGCGCGCCGGCCCAGCCCGATGAAGACCTGGGTGGTGCCGCCGGTGCGGGGCCGTGCCGGTCGGCGGTCGCCCCGGTTGTCCTGGCCGGGCCGGGCGTCCCGGGTGGGACGGACCGCCACCTGCGGGATCTCCTCCTCGGCCTCGTCGGAGCCGGGCAGCGTCGCCTCGTGGGACAGCTTCACCGCGGCGAGCGCCACCTCCATCAGGTCGAACTCGTCGCTGAGCGTCTCCACGATGACCCGGAACGGCTCCAGGTCGTCCTCCAGCAGGCTCTCCCGCAGCGCCGCCTGGGTCAGCTCCAGCCGGCGGGTACGCAGGTCGGCGACGGTCGGGATCTTGTCGATCGTGATCCGTTGGCCGGTGACCCGCTCGATGGTCTTGAGCATCCGGTGTTCCCGGGGCTCGGCCAGGGTGATCGCCACGCCCTCCCGGCCGGCGCGACCGACCCGGCCGATGCGGTGCACGTACGACTCGGGAGCCGACGGCACGTCGTAGTTGACCACGTGGCTGAGCTGTTCGACGTCGAGTCCCCGCGCGGCGACGTCGGTGGCGACCAGCAGGTCGGCGGTGCCGGAGCGCAGCCGACCCATCACCCGGTCCCGCTGCTCCTGGCTCATCCCGCCGTGCAGGGCCTCGGCCCGGTAGCCGCGTCCGTTCATCGTCTCGGTGAGCCGGTCGACCTCCTCCCGGCTGCGGCAGAAGACGATCGCCGCGGTGGGCGACTCGACGTCCAGCACCCGGCCCAGCGCCGCCGGCTTGTGCGCCCGCGCCACCAGGTACGCACTCTGGCGTACCCGGGGTGCCGCGCCGGCCACCGGCTGCTCGCGGGCGATGAGGATGCGGACCGGGTCGGTGAGGTGCGCCTGGGCCATGCCCTCGATGCGCGACGGCATGGTCGCCGAGAAGAGGACCGTCTGGCGTTGCGCGGGCGCGTGCTCCAGGATCGCCTCGATGTCCTCGGCGAAGCCCATGTCCAGCATCTCGTCGGCCTCGTCGAGGACGACGGTGATCAGGTTGCCGAGCCGTAGCGTGCCCCGGGCGATGTGGTCCAGCGCCCGTCCGGGGGTGGCCACGACCACGTCCACGCCGAGGTCCAGCGCCCGCAGTTGGCGGCCGATCGGCTGCCCGCCGTAGATCGGCAGCACTCGGGCCCCGAGGTCCTTGCCGTACCGGTGGAACGCCTCGGACACCTGCACCGCGAGTTCCCGGGTGGGCACCAGCACCAACGCCAGGGGATCACCGCCGGGCCGGTCGTCCGGCATTCGTTGCAACAGTGGCAGCGCGAACGCGGCCGTCTTGCCCGTACCCGTGGCTGCCTGCCCGAGCAGGTCACGGCCGGTCAGCAGGGTGGGGATCGCCTCCCGCTGGATCGGCGTCGGCTCCTCGTAGCCGAGCGCGGCGAGCGCGGCGAGCAGTTCGGGTCGCAGGCCGAGATCGGTGAAGGCGGGCGGATCCATGGTCGCGTCGGGCGGTACGGGCGTGGAACTCATGGGTCAAGTTTTTCATCACGCCCTCCCGGCCGCTGCGGCGACCACCGGTAACACGCGGCCACGGCCCGCTGCCGGGTGGCGGCGGGCCGTGGCGCAGCCGGTCGGTCAGGTGGTGACCAGCGCCAGGATGATGGTGATCCCGAGGACCGCGTCGATCACGCCGCACCACTGGGCGTAGGCGCGGGGCACCACCTTGCCGGTGCGGTGATGGATCACGTCCCAGCCCGCGTGGGCCAACCATCCGAACGCCACCAGCCACTGCCCGGCCGGGCCACCGAGGAGAAGGGCGAGCAGGGCCAGGCCCGACCAGCCGGCCAGGCCGGCGAGCTGGAGGCGGAGGGCACCCGGTACGCCCCACTGCCGGCGCACGGTGCCGATGATCAGGTATCCGGCCGGCAGGACCAGCAGCGTGTACGCGGCCAGCGGTACGGGTGAGCTCCAGTTGTCGGCGGTCATCAGCAGCGCCAGCCCGGCCGGCCAGCGCTGCGCCACGGCCCGTGCCCACGGGTGTCGCGGCGCGGCGCGGTTCGGGTGGTGCACGGCGTACTCGGCCCGACGCCGCAGCACCGCCGCCACCATCGCCGGCACCATCAGCACGTGCGTGCCCATCATCAGGGCGTCGCCGTCGAGCAACCCGGCCCGGTACGGCACCAGCAGCACCAGCACGGGCACGTACATGGCCAGGACCATCTCGCCGACGGCCGGGCCGGAATGCCCTCGGTACCACATCCAGACCGCCATGCCGATGCTCATGTCGGTGGCCATCAGCAGCGACGCGACGCCGGGCGTGGCCGGAGCCAGCCCGAGCAGCCCGCCCAGGGCGGCGCGGGCGGCACCGAGCGCCAGCATGCCGGCCACCATGGCCAGCGTCATCTCCATCAGATGCCGGGCCAGCGGCGACAGGCGCGAGTGGCGAACCGGCGCGGCCGTTGGCCCGTGGATCGTCGGGGTGGACGGGGTCGGTCCGCCGGGTGCGGCGAGGGCGTCGGTCATGACGTCGATCGTCGTGGCGAACGACGTCGGCGACAATCCGCGTTCCGTCCCCGGTCGGCCGGGCACGATGCCCGGTCGGACCGGGCGGAACGGGGGCTCCGCCGGTGAGGTGGCGGGTTCTACCCTGACCGGCGTGGGGACGGACGGGACGGTGCCGGGCGGCGGGCGGACCCTACGCCGTGCCCGGACGGCGACGATGGTCTCCCTCGCCGCCGGCATGGCCGCCACCTTGTTCCTGCCGGCGGTCGGCCTCGCACGGGAGCCGGACCCGTGGCGGGTGGCCTCCGGCGTCCTCGCCATCGGCGCGTTCGCGCTGGTCCTGGCGTGCGCGGTGGGCGCGGCACTGACCACCGGGTGGTCCGCCGCGCGGCGCCGACGGCTGCGGATCGGGTACGCCGCCGTCGCGGTGCTCGGTGTGCCGCTGGCCGCACCGGTCGCCGTCGGCGACTGGCCCACCTGGGCCTGGCTCGGCGCGGCGACGGTCGGCGGGGTGCCGTTGCTGGCCCCGCTGCGGGCGACCCTTCCGGCCACCGTGGCGGCGATGGTGGTCGCCGGAGCGGTGGCGCAGGTGACCGGCGCGTCGATCGGGCCGGCGCTGCTGGTCGTCGGCACCGCCGGTCCCGGCGTCGCGGTGGTGAACGGCTTCCAGGTGTGGTTCTGGCGGCTGCTGGTGCAGGCGGAGCGGGGGCGGGCGGCCCAGGCCCGGCTGGCCGCCGCCCAGGAGCGGTTGCGTTTCGCGGCGGACGTGCACGACCTGCTCGGGCACCACCTGACCGTGATCACGCTGAAGGCCGAGCTGGCCGCCCGGCTGGCCGCCGCCGACCCGTCGCGGGCGGCCCGGGAGG
>NZ_SISL01000372.1:0-5805 GCF_004307965.1 Verrucosispora sp. SN26_14.1
GGCCAGTTGCTGCGCGGCGGCGAGCCCGGCCGGGCCGGAACCGACCACCGCCACCGACCGCCCGGACGGGGTCGGACTCGGGCACGGGGTCAGGCCCCGGGCCGCCGCGGCGTCGGCGATCTCCACCTCGACCTGCTTGATGGTCACCGGGGCACCCCCGCCGATGCCGAGTACGCAGGCCGCCTCGCAGGGTGCCGGGCAGAGCCGGCCGGTGAACTCGGGGAAGTTGTTGGTGGCGTGCAGCGACTCCACCGCGGCGTCCCAGTTGCCGGTGCGGACCAGGTCGTTCCAGTCCGGGATGCGGTTGCCCAGCGGACATCCGGCGGTGTCGCTGTGGCAGAACGGGATGCCGCAGTCCATGCACCGGGTGGCCTGCTCCCGGATCAGCTCCTCACCGGCGGGTGGATAGACCTCCCGCCAGTCGCTGATCCGCACCGGCACCGGGCGGCGCGCCGGCACCCGCCGGGGGTAGCGCAGGAAACCGTTCGGGTCAGGCACGAGCCACCTCCTGGGCGACCGCCCGCGACGCGGACGGAACCGGCATCGACGCGGATGCCGCCTGAGGCGGCTGCGCGGCCGGTGCGAGCGCACTCATCACCGCGTCGTCGACGTTCTGGCCGGCGGCTTCGGCGGCCCGCATGATCTCCATCACCCGGCGGTAGTCCCGGGGTACCACGGCGGTGAACTCCTCCACCGCCTCCGGCCAGCGCTTGAGCAGCGCCTCGGCGACCGCCGAGTCGGTCTCCGCGAAGTGCCGCTGCACCAGCTCGTGCAGCCGGACCCGCTCCTGCTCGCCGGGGGCGGCGAGGTCGACCAGCTCGGTGTTGACCCGCCGCCGGTCGAGGTTCCAGACGAACGCGGTGCCGCCGGACATGCCGGCCGCGAAGTTGCGCCCGGTCGGGCCGAGCACGACCACCGTGCCGCCGGTCATGTATTCGCAGCCGTGGTCGCCGACGCCCTCGACGACGGCCGCCGCACCGGAGTTGCGCACCGCGAACCGCTCCCCCACCCGGCCGCGCAGGAACACCTCGCCCTCGGTGGCGCCGTACAGGATGGTGTTGCCGGCGATGATCTGGTCCTCGGCGCGCTGTCCGGACTCGGCGCCGACGCCGACGAAGGGCGCCGACGCGTCCGGCCGGACCACCAGCCTCCCGCCGGAGAGGCCCTTGCCGACGTAGTCGTTGGCGTCGCCGTGCAGCCGCATGGTGACCCCGCGCGGCAGGAATGCGCCGAACGACTGCCCGGCCGTGCCGCGCAGCGTGAACTCGACGGTGTCGGTGGGCAGCCCGGCGCCGCCGTACCGGCGGGTCACCTCGCCGCCGAGCATCGCGCCGACGCTGCGGTGCTCGTTGCGGATCGCCACCTCGGCCCGGACCGGGGCGACCGGCGTCCCGTCGGCGGGCGCGTCCAGCACCGGGGCGGCCAGGGCGATCAGCTCGTTGTCCAGTGCCAGTTCCAGGCCGTGGTCCTGGGCCCGGACGCCCCGGCGGGCGGCGCCCTCCGGCAGCTCCGGCAGGTGCAGTACGCGCCCGAGGTCGATCCCGCCGGCCTTCCAGTGCGCGACCGCGGGTGCGACGTCGAGCAGCTCGGTCCGGCCGATCGCCTCGTCGATGCTGCGCAGACCCAGCTCGGCCAGGTAGCCGCGGATCTCCTCGGCGAGGAAGAGGAAGAAGTTCTCCACGAACTCCGGCTTGCCGTTGAAGCGCTCGCGCAGCACCGGGTTCTGGGTGGCGATGCCGACCGGACAGGTGTCCAGGTGACACACGCGCATCATCACGCAGCCGGCGACGATCAGCGGGGCGGTGGCGAAGCCGAACTCCTCGGCGCCGAGCAGGGCCGCGACCACCACGTCCCGGCCGGTCTTGAGCTGGCCGTCGACCTGCACGGTGACCCGGTCGCGCAGCTTGTTGAGCAGCAGCGTCTGCTGCGCCTCGGCCAGGCCCAGCTCCCAGGGGGTGCCGGCGTGCTTGAGCGAGTTCAGCGGGGAGGCGCCGGTGCCACCGTCGTGACCGGAGATCAGGATGACGTCGGCCTTGAGCTTGGCCACCCCGGCGGCCACCGTGCCGACACCCACCTCGCTGACCAGCTTGACGTGCACCCGGGCGGCCGGGTTGACGCACTTGAGGTCGTGCACGAGCTGGGCGAGGTCCTCGATCGAGTAGATGTCGTGGTGCGGTGGCGGCGAGATCAGGCCGACGCCGGGGGTGGCGTGCCGGGTCCGGGCGATCCACGGCCACACCTTGTTGCCGGGGAGCTGACCGCCCTCGCCGGGCTTGGCGCCCTGGGCCATCTTGATCTGGAGGTCGTCGGCGTTGACCAGGTACTCGCTGGTCACGCCGAAGCGGCCACTGGCGATCTGCTTGACCGACGAGCGGCGGGCCGGGTCGTAGAGGCGCTCGACGTCCTCACCGCCCTCACCGGTGTTGGACTTGCCGCCGAGGCGGTTCATCGCGATCGCCAGGGTCTCGTGCGACTCCGCCGAGATCGACCCGTACGACATGGCACCGGTGGCGAACCGCTTGACGATCTCGCTGGCCGGCTCGACCTCCTCGATCGGCACCGGCGACCGGTCGCCGGTCCGCAGCCGGAACAGGCCGCGCAGCGACCCGGCCTTCGCGGCCAACTCGTCGACCTTCGCGGTGTACGCGCGGAACACGTCGTACTGCCGGGTCCGGGTGGCGTGCTGGAGCAGGAAGACCGTCTCGGGGTTGAACAGGTGCAGCTCGCCCTCGCGACGCCACTGGTACTCGCCACCGACCGGCAGCCCGGCGGGGGCCTCGGCACCCGGCGGCGGCCAGGCCAGCGCGTGCCGGGCGGCCACCTCGGTGTGGATGCCGTCCAGCCCGACGCCGCTGATCGTGCTCGGCGTGCCCCGGAAGTACCGCTGCACCAGCCGGGTCTCCAGGCCGACCGCCTCGAAGACCTGCGCTCCGCAGTACGACGACACGGTGGAGATGCCCATCTTGGACATGATCTTCAGGACGCCCTTGCCGAGCGCCTTGACGTAGTTGCGGATCGCGGTCCGCGGCTCGACCCCGGCCAGCGACCCGGTGGAGATCATGTCCTCCACCGACTCGAAGGCGAGGTACGGGTTGACCGCCGCCGCGCCGTAGCCGATCAGCACCGCCGCGTGGTGCACCTCGCGGCAGTCCCCGGACTCCACGATCAACGCCACCTGGGTCCGCGTCTGCTCCCGGACCAGGTGCTGGTGCACCGCGGCGGTGAGCAGCAGCGACGGGATCGGCGCGAGGTCGGCGTTGGAGTCCCGGTCGGAGAGCACCAGGATGCGGACGCCGTCCTCGATCGCCTCGGACACGTGGCGGCAGATCTCGGTCAGCCGGGCCTTGATGCCGGCCCCGCCGTCCCGGATCCGGTAGAGCCCGGAGACCCGGACCGCCTTGAAGCCGGGCAGGTCGCCGTCCTCGTCGATGGAGAGGACCTTGGCCAGCTCGTCGTTGTCGATCACCGGGTAGGGCAGCACGATCTGCCGACAGCTCGCCGGCCCCGGGTCGAGCAGGTTGCCCTCCGGGCCGATGGTCGTCGCCAGGCTGGTCACCAACTCCTCGCGGATGGCGTCCAGCGGCGGATTGGTGACCTGGGCGAAGAGCTGGTGGAAGTAGTCGTAGAGCAGCCGCGGCCGGGTGGACAGCGGGGCGATCGGGGTGTCCGTGCCCATCGAGCCGATCGGCTCCGCGCCGGTGCGGGCCATCGGGGCGAGCAGGATCTTCAGCTCCTCCTCGGTGTAGCCGAAGGTCTGCTGGCGACGGCGTACCGAGTCGTGGGTGTAGACCTCGTGCTCGCGGAGCGGCAGGTCGTCCATCTCGATCAGCCCGGCGTGCAGCCAGTCCGTGTACGGCTGGGCCGCGGCCAGCTCGGTCTTGATCTCGTCGTCGTGCACGATCCGACCGGCGGTGGTGTCGACCAGGAACATCTTGCCGGGCTGGAGCCGGCCCTTGGCGACCACGGTGGCCGGATCGAGGTCGAGCACGCCCGCCTCGCTGCCCAGCACCACGAGCCCGTCGGCGGTCTGCCACCACCGGCCCGGACGCAGCCCGTTGCGGTCGAGCACCGCACCGACGATCTCGCCGTCGGTGAAGGCGACCGAGGCCGGGCCGTCCCACGGCTCCATCAGGCTGGCGTGGAACCGGTAGAAGGCACGCTTGTCGGCGGCCATGTCCGGGTCGTTCTCCCACGCCTCCGGGATCATCATCAGCACCGCGTGCGGCAGGCTGCGCCCGGCCAGGTGCAGCAGCTCCAGGACCTCGTCGAAGTTGGCCGAGTCGGAGGCGGCCGGGGTGCAGATCGGGAAGACCCGGCGGATGTTGCCGGAGAGCTCCGGCGTCCGCAGCAGCGCTTCGCGGGCCTGCATCCAGTTCCGGTTGCCACGGATCGTGTTGATCTCGCCGTTGTGCGCGATGAACCGGTACGGGTGCGCCAGCGGCCACGACGGGAACGTGTTCGTGGAGAAGCGCGAGTGCACCAGCGCGATGGCGCTGTCCACCCGCTCGTCGGTGAGGTCCGGATAGAACGCGGGCAACTGGTCCGGGGTGAGCATCCCCTTGTAGACCATGGTCCGCCCGGACAACGACGGGAAGTACGCCGGCACGCCGCGCTCAGCCGACTCCCGCTCGGCCTGCTTGCGGACGCAGAACGCGACCCGCTCCAGCTCGATGCCGCGCAGCGGAGAGCCGGCCGGTCCGGCGGGGGTATCGGTCAGCCGGTCCGCGGCGAGGAAGAGCTGCCGCACCCGGGGCATCGCCGCCAGGGCCGTCTCGCCGAGGTCCGAGGCGTCCACCGGGACGTCGCGCCAGCCGAGCAGCTCGGCGCCCTCCACCAGCGCGTACTTCTCGACCACCTGCCGGGCGCGGGCCTCGGCGGCGTCGTCGTCGGGGAAGAAGACCAGGCCGGTGGCGTACTCGCCGGCCGGGGGAAGCGGGAAGTCGACCACCGCGCGCAGGAACGCGTCCGGCACCTGGATCATGATGCCCGCGCCGTCACCGGTGTTCGGTTCGGCACCCCGGGCACCCCGGTGGTCCAACCGACACAGGGCGCCGAGACCGCTGGCAACCACCGTGTGCGAGCGCCGTCCGTGCAGGTCGGCCACGAAGGCCACACCGCACGCGTCGTGCTCGTGGGAGGCGTCGTACAGGCCGGCAGGGGACGCTACCTGGCCGTCGCGCAGCGCCGGCTGGGGGTGGTGTGGGTACGCAAAGGCCACCCGGGCCTCCTGTCGTCACTCAGGCGTGGATCATGGACGGGACGACGTCGGCCCTTTATCGGACTATTGAGTCTACGTTAGGGCGCGGTACGCAAGGCCAGTGCAGATTGATCACACCGTCCAGACTCTGGGACGTGTAGTCTCGCGCGGTGGATACACCGTACGCCGGCCTGCTGGATCGGCTGGAACGTTTCTACGACGCGGTCCCCCGCGACGCGGCCCGCGCGGAAGAACACGGCGGGTGTGTGCTGTTCGTCCGCGAAGGCCCCGGATGGCCGTTCTATGCCCGTCCGCGCCCCGACGCCGACCAACCGCCCTCGCTGGCCGACCTGACGGCGGTCCGCCACCGGCAGCGGGAACTCGGTCTGCCCGAGGCCCTGGAATGGGTACACGAGATCAACCCGGACCTGCTCGCGGTGGCCCGCTCGGCCGGACTCGCCGTGCTGGAGGCCCCACTGATGGTCCTCGACCCGGAGGCCGTCGGCGACCCGGCGACGTACACCGACATACCGGTACGGTTGCTGACCGCCTCCGCGCCGGACCTCGCCGCCGACGTGGCCGCCCGCCGGGCCGTCGCGGCCGTCGGC
>NZ_SISL01000373.1:0-5794 GCF_004307965.1 Verrucosispora sp. SN26_14.1
ACAGGGGTGGTGGTGGTCGCCGACGGCGCGTTGGCGCCGGTGCAGGCGTTGCTGCGGTGGGATCCGGGCTGGTTCGCCGCCCGGGAGTTGGCCGAGCGGCGGGAGTTGGGCTTCCCGCCCGCGATGCGGATGGCCAGCGTGACCGGGCTGCCGGTGGCGGTGGCCGACCTGCTGGCGCAGGCGCGGCTGCCGGAGGAGGCGGAACTGCTCGGCCCGGTGCCGGCCGACGGCGACCGGGAACGGATGCTGGTCCGGGTGCCCCGGGCGCGGGCGGCGGCCATGGCCGAGGCGTTGCACGCGGCGGCGGGGTCGCGCACCGCCCGCAAGGCCGCCGAACCGGTACGCCTCCAGGTCGACCCGCTCACGCTGTTCTGACGCCGAACGGTGACGCTGAGTGACTGTCGGTCGCCGGATGTGACCTGATCCTCGCGTGTGGTGTCGACGCGCCGCTCCCGAGTTGCGCGCGCGGGAGTCCCGTGGTCAAGGTGGTAGCATCGCCCGTCATGCCGGGGCGCACGACGAGTCCAGGTCGTGACGCGGCGTCAGGCACGTGGAGCCGGAGTTGTCGCGGGTCGGCGTGGTGACGGCGGGACCGGGTCGGTCCGGCGCGATATCGATGACGATCCAGTACAGCCGGTGATCAGGGGTGGACCAGTCGTGACCGTTCGTCAGTCGATCGTCTTCAACGGTGACCTCGGCAGCGGCAAGAGCACCGTGTCGGTGGTGATCGCCGAGCGGCTCGGCCTGCGCCGGGTCAGCGTCGGTGACCTGTACCGGCAGATGGCCCAGGAGCGTCAGATGACCGCGCTCCAGCTCAACCTGCACGCCGAACTCGACCAGGCGGTCGACGGCTACGTCGACCAGCTCCAGCGCGACATCGCCGCCTCCGGCGAGAGCCTGGTGATGGACTCGCGGCTGGCCTGGCACTTCTTCACCGACGCGCTCAAGGTGCACATGATCACCGAGCCGGGTGAGGCGGCCCGCCGGGTGCTGCTGCGGCCCTCCGGCCCGGCGGAGAGCTACACCTCGATGGAGGAGGCAAAGGCCAAGCTGCGGGAACGCAGCGAGAGCGAGCGCAACCGCTTCGTGGTCCGGTACGGCGTGGACAAGGCCCGGCTGCGCAACTACGACCTGGTCTGCGACACCACCCGGGCGCCCGCCGGCGAGGTGATCGAGCGGATCGTCGACGCGTACGAGGGCCGGCTCGCCCCGGAGGTGCTGCGCGCCGCGCCGCCGCTGCTGCTGCTCGACCCGGCCCGGGTCTACCCGACCGAGGACGTGACGGAACTGCGCGGGCTCTGGGACTCCAGCGTCGTCGACGAGGTCGTCGCCGCCGGTGAGACCGCCCTGGAGCCGTTGGAGATCGGCTACACCGGCGAGTACTTCTTCGTGGTGGACGGGCACCGTCGCCTCAGCGCCGCGCTGCGCGGCGGGTTCCGGCTGGTGCCCGGCCGGCTGGTGGCCGAGGTCGACGAGCCCGTGGTGGGGGGGATGAGCGCGGTCGACTACTTCGCCGCGCAGGCCCGGCCCAGCCTGATCCACGACTGGGAGGCGGCCCACGACATCCGCCTGCCGCTGCCGGAGCACGCGCTGCTCGGCGGGGACGCGGTGCTGGCGGGGGAGTCCGGCACCGCGGGGTGAACCGCCGCCGTGCGGCGCGGGCATGATGGAACCTCCCGACCCGCAGGAGGCCGCCATGGACGCCGCCGGCACGCTCGCGCTACTCATGTCGCCCACCGGGCGGGTCGATCCCTATCCGGCGTACGAGCGGATGCGTGCTTTCGGGCACGTCGTCCCGGCCGGTCCCGGCTTGTTCGTGGTGACCGGGTACGCCGAGGCCGACGAACTGCTCCGGGACCCGAGTTTCCAGGTGCTCGACGGCGAGTTGCGGGACCAGGTCCTGCCGCAGTGGCGGGAGAGCCCGGCGCTGTCGTCGATCGCCCGGTCGATGCTGCGGACCAACCCGCCGGACCACAGCCGGATGCGGCGCCTGGCGGCGGGCGCGTTCACCCCGCGCCGGATCGCGGGTATGCGGGACGTGGTGTCCGCCCAGGCCGACGAGCTGATCACGGCGATGGCGGCGGCCGGCCGCGACGGCGTACCCGTCGACTTCATGGCCGAGTTCGCCTACCCGCTGCCGGTCGCGGTGATCTGCGAGCTGCTCGGTGTACCGTCCGCCGACCGTCCGCTGTTCCGGCGGTGGGCGGCCGACCTGACCGGGGTCCTGGAACCCGAGATCACCCCGGCGGAGCTGGCCGTGGCCGACGCCGGTGCCACCGAGCTGCGCGACTACTTCACCGAGCTGGTGGCGGCCCGCCGCCGACAGCCGGCCGACGACCTGACCACCGCGCTCGTGCAGGCGCACGACGCCGGTGACCGGCTCTCCGGCGAGGAGCTGCTGGCCAACCTGGTGGTGCTGCTCGTGGCGGGCTTCGAGACCACCACCAACCTGCTCGGCAACGGCCTCGCGGTGCTGCTGGCGCACGCGCGGGAGGCCGACGTGCTGCGCCGCCACCCGGAGCACGCCCCGGCGTACGTCGACGAGCTGCTCCGCTTCGACTCGCCGGTGCAGTTGACCACCCGGACCAGCACCGCGACCGTCCGCCTCGGCGGTGTCGAGGTGCCCGCCGGCAGCTGGATGTTGGTGCTGCTCGGCGCGGCCAACCGCGACCCCCGGCGGTACCCTGAGCCGGCGCGGTTCGACCCGTGGCGGGCCCAGCTCGGCCCGCTCTCCTTCGGTGCCGGCCCGCACTACTGCCTCGGTGCGGGGCTGGCCCGGCTGGAGGCGCAGGTGGCGTTCCCGGCCGTGCTGCGGCGACTGCCCGGGCTGGCTTCGGCGGGCACCCCCCGCCACCGCACCCGGTTGACCCTGCGCGGGTACGACACGCTGCCGGTCACCGTCGGCGAGCTGGCGCCGCACGCCGATCGTGGTGCGCCGACCGGCACCTCCGCGGGCACTCCGTAGACTGGTACGGCACTCCCGTCCCACCGTTAAGGAGCCGACCCGCGTGACCGTTCAGCCCATCCGTCTGTTCGGGGACCCGGTGCTGCGCACGCCGGCCGATCCGGTGGTCGACTTCGACGTCGAGCTGCGTTCGCTCGTCGCCGACCTGACCGACACCATGCGTGAGCGCAACGGCGCCGGCCTCGCCGCGCCGCAGCTCGGGGTGGGCCTGCGGGTGTTCACCTTCGACGTCGACGACGTGCTCGGTCACCTGGTCAACCCGGTGCTGGAGTTCCCCGACGAGGAGGAGCAGGACGGCCCGGAGGGCTGCCTGTCCATCCCCGGGCTGTACTTCGACACCAAGCGACGGCAGAACGTGATCGCCAAGGGCTTCAACGGCTACGGCGACCCGATGCAGATCGTCGGCACCGGCCTGATGGCGCGCTGCGTGCAGCACGAGACCGACCACCTGGACGGGGTGCTCTTCATCGACCGGCTGGACCAGGCCGGCCGCAAGGAGGCGATGAAGGCGATCCGGCAGGCCGAGTGGTACGACGTCGCCGCGCCGCCCACGGTGAAGCTGAGCCCGCACGGCAGCGGCAGCCCCTTCGGTCTGGGGCGGTGAGTCGATGCGCGTGATCTTCGCCGGTACGCCGGCCGTCGCCGTCCCCGCCCTCGCCGCCGTGGCCGCCTCGCGGCACGAGCTGGTGGCCGTCGTCACCCGGCCGGACGCCCCGGCCGGACGCGGTCGTGGCCTGCAACGCTCACCGGTCGGCGCCTGGGCCGACGAGCACGGCGTCGAGGTGCTGACCCCGGCCCGTCCCCGGGAGCCGGAGTTCCTGGAGCGGCTGCGCGAGCTGGCACCGGACTGCGTGCCGGTGGTCGCCTACGGCGCGCTGGTGCCCCCCGTGGCGCTGGAGATCCCCCGGCACGGCTGGGTGAACCTGCACTTCTCGCTGCTGCCGGCCTGGCGGGGTGCCGCACCCGTGCAGCACGCCGTGCTGCACGGCGACGAGCTGACCGGGGCCAGCGTCTTCCAGTTGGAGGAGGGGCTGGACACCGGGCCGGTGTACGGCACCCTGACCGACGAGATCCGACCCGCCGACACCTCCGGCGACCTGCTGGAGCGGCTGGCAGACAGCGGTTCCGGGCTGTTGGTGGCGGTGCTGGACGCGCTGGAGGACGGCACCGCCCGCGCCGAACCGCAGCCCGCCGACGGGGTCTCGCTGGCCCCGAAGCTGACCGTCGAGGATGCCCGGGTGCGCTGGGCCGACCCGGCGTTCGCGGTGGACCGCCGGATCCGCGCCTGCACCCCGGCGCCCGGCCCGTGGACGACCTTCCGGGACGAGCGGGTGAAGCTCGGCCCGGTCACCCCGGCACCCGACGGCCCCGATCTCAAGCCCGGTGAGCTGCTGGTGGAGAAGGCGCGGGTGCTGGCCGGCACGGCCACCGTCCCGGTCCGCCTCGGCGAGGTGCGGGCGGCGGGCAAGCGGGTCATGCCGGCGACCGACTGGGCACGCGGTGTCCGGGTCGCCACCGGGGAGGAGTTCGCGTGAGGGAGACCACCGCTCGTCGAGGGCCCGAGCGCCGTGGCCCCCGGAGCGGGCGCAACGCCGCGGACCGGCCACGTCACGCCGCGTACGAGGCGGTCGCGGCGGTGCACCGGGACGACGCGTACGCCAACCTGGTGCTGCCGGCGATCCTGCGCGACGAGGGACTGATCGGCCGGGACGCCGCCTTCGCCACCGAGCTGACCTACGGCACGCTGCGCCACGTCGGCACGCTCGACGCGATCCTCACCGCCGCCGCCGGTCGGGACGTGCAGCGGATCGATCCGCCGGTCCGTGACGCGTTGCGGATCGGCGCGTACCAACTCCTGCACACCCGGGTGCCCGCCCACGCGGCGGTGTCGTCCACCGTCGACCTGGTGCGGGTGGTGGGCCCGGGGGCCACCGGCTTCGCCAACGCGGTGCTGCGCGAGGTCGCCGAGCGCGACAACGAGGCATGGGTGGCCCGGCTGGCACCGCCGCTGGAGACCGACCCGATCGGTCACCTCGCCCTCGCCTACAGCCATCCACAGTGGATCGTCCGGGCGTTCTCCGAGGCGCTCGGCGGGGACCTCGGCGAGACCACCCGACTGCTGATCGAGGACAACGAGCGCCCGCCGGTGCACCTGTGCGCGCGGCCGGGCCGGGCCGACCCGGTCGAACTCGCCGACGAGGTGCGTGGCGCTCCGGGCGCCTTCTCGCCGTACGCGGTCTATCTCGGCGGCGGTGCCCCCGGCGACCTGGCGGCGGTGGTCGACGGCCGGGCGCACGTGCAGGACGAGGGGTCCCAGTTGGTGGCCGATGCCCTCGCCGCCGCGCCGCTGGACGGGCCGGACGGCCGCTGGCTCGACCTCTGCGCCGGTCCCGGCGGCAAGTCGGGGCTGCTCGGCGCGATCGCCGCGCAGCGGGACGCGCGGTTGACCGCGGTGGAGGTGGCCGAGCACCGGGCCCGACTGGTCGAGAACGCGACCCGGGGGCTGCCGGTGACCGTGCTGCACACCGACGGCCGGCTGGTCGGCGGCGAGCCGAAGCTGCCGGAGGAACACTTCGACCGGGTGCTGGTCGACGCGCCCTGCACCGGCCTGGGCTCGCTGCGTCGCCGGCCGGAGTCGCGCTGGCGGCGCCAGCCGTCGGACCTGCCCGCCCTGACCCGGTTGCAGCGTGAGCTGCTCACCGCCGGGCTGCGGGCGGTACGCCCCGGCGGGGTGGTGGCGTACGTGACCTGCTCGCCGCACGTGGTGGAGACGCACGTGACGGTCACCGAGGCGGCCCGCCGCTGCGGCGCGCCGGTGGACTTCGTGGA
>NZ_SISL01000374.1:0-5698 GCF_004307965.1 Verrucosispora sp. SN26_14.1
CCCAACAAAGCCACCAGCGCCTGACGGCGTCGGCACCGCCACCCCCTGCGGTGTCCCACCCCCGAATGGAGCTACCCCCATGAACACCATGCTGCGCAACAGCGTCCTCGCCATCGCCGGACTCACCGTCGCCGGCGGCCTCGCCGCCGGACCCCTCAACCACAGCACCACCGACACCACACCGACCAACCCCATCGCCGCCGCCATCCAGGCCGACAAGCCCGACACCACCACGCTCATCCCGCACGGCCTACAAGGCACCCAGTCCCACATCGACCTCGACAACGAGCAGATCGCCAACGCCAAGGCCATCATCGCCGCGACGAAGAAGGCCGACATGGACGAACGCGCCGCCGTCATCGCCATCGGCACCGCGTTCCAGGAGTCGAAGCTGCAGAACCTCGGCCACCTCGGCGCCCGCAACGACCACGACTCCCAGGGACTGTTCCAGCAGCGTCCCTCCTCCGGTTGGGGCACGGTCGAGCAGATCACCGACCCCGAATACTCCACCCTCGCCTTCCTCAAGGGCCTCAAGCAGGTCGACGGCTGGCAGGACATGCCGCTGACCGTCGCCGCCCAGACCGTCCAGGTCTCCGCATTCCCCGACCACTACGCCCAGTGGGAACAACAGGCCGCCGACCTCGTCGCCGCACACTGGAACAGCTGACCCCACACCACCACGACGTTAGGAAGGGTCCCCTGCTATACACCAGGCGGTAACAGGGGGCCCTTCCTTACATCAGGACAGCAGGGCGTCGAGGGCCAGGTCTACGTCCTCGGGGGTGGTGTAGAGGTGGAAGGAGGCGCGGACCCGACCGGCCCGGACGGCTGCGCGTACCCCGGCCCGTTCCAGCTTGTGCTGCGCGTCGGGCACCTCCACGGTGACGATCGCGCTGTCGCCGGGCGGTCGCCCCAAGCCGGTGAGGAACCGGTTGGCCAGCGCCACGTCGTGCGCGTACACGGCCGGCACCCCGATCTCCAGCAGCAGTTCCAGCGCCGGGGCCGCGCCGACCCAGTTGAACCAGGACGGCGAGATGTCGAAGCGGCGGGCATCGTCGGCGAGCCGCAGCGGCGGCCCGTAGTAGGAGGCGTGCGGGTCGCGGCCCGCGTACCAGCCGGCGGCGTCGGGCCGCAGCCGCTCCCGCAGGGCCGGATCGAGGTACGCGAACGCGGTGCCCCGCGGTCCCATCAGCCACTTGTAGCCGCCGGCCACGACCACGTCGGCCCGGCTCGCGTCGAACGGCAGCCAGCCGCACGCCTGGGTGGCGTCCACCACGACGAGCGCGCCGTGCGCTCGGGCCGCCGCGACGATCTCGTCGTACGCGGCCACCGCCCCGTCGGCGGACTGCACCAGGCTGAACGCCACCAGGTCGGTGCTGTCGTCGATCGCGTCGACCAGCCCGCCCAGCGGTACGGTGCGAACCTGCACGCCCCGTTCCTCCTGCACCAGCCACGGGAAGAGGTTGGAGGTGAACTCGACCTCGGGAACGACCACCCGCGCCCCGGCGGGCAGCGCGGCGGCGACCGGGGCCAGCATCTGGGAGACGACGGCGCCGACCGACACGTCTGCCACCGGCACCCCGACCAACTGGGCGAACGCGGCCCGGGACCGGTCGGTCGTCTCGCTCCAGCCCTCCCACGAGCCGCGTCCGGCTCGCCACGCCGCGAGCGCGTCCTGCAACGCCTCCCACGCCGGGTCCGGCGGCAGCCCGTAACTGGCGGTGTTCAGCCATCCGGGCTGTGGTTGCCACAGTTTCTGTGCCTGTTCCAGTTCCACGCCCCGACGTTAGCCCTGGTCACGCCCGCGCCCCAGCGCCAATCCGCGCGCCCTGGCTCCCGACCCGCGCTAAGGGCCTGCGTTCCGAGAACCGTTCCGGCACCCGTGTCGTGCAGGCCGAGCAGGGTCAGCTCACGTTGGCGGGGCCGAGGACGCTCTTGAGGTCACCCATCAGGGCGGTGGTGGCGGCGACCCGGAACAGGCCGAGTCGCCAGGTCTCGACGCGCCCGCTGCGGTGCAGCTTCACGTGCACCTCGGTGTCGCCGGGATGCAGCAGCAGGGTCTCCTTGAGCCGGTCGGCGAGCGGTGGCGTGAGCCGGTTGACCGGGATCGTCAGGGTGACCGGTTTGCTCGCCGGGTTGCTGCTGACGTCCGGCAACTGCATGTCCATCGCCATGATGCGGGGGGTGTCGTCGCGCCGGTCGATCCGGCCCTTGACCACCACGATGGCGTCCTCGGCGATGTACTGCCCGATCACCTCGTAGGTGTTCGGGAAGAACAGCGCCTCCACCCCACCGGCCAGGTCCTCCAGGGTCGCCGAGGCCCACGCCCGGCCCTGTTTGGTGACCCGACGCTGCACGCCGGAGAGGATGCCGGCGAGGGTGACCACCGCGCCGTCGGGCACGGTGCCCTCCTCGGACAGGGTGGCGATGGTGCAGTCGGCCGCCGCGTTCAGCACGTGTTCCAGACCGAACAGCGGGTGGTCGGAGACGTACAGGCCGAGCATCTCGCGTTCGAACGCGAGCTTGTCGCGCTTGTCCCACTCGCCGTCGCTGATGACGGGCATGACCGTGGTGGTGGTCGCCGTCTCGGTGTCGCCGAAGCCCGAACCGAAGAGGTCGTACTGGCCGACGGCCTCCTTGCGCTTGACGTCGGCGTACGCGTCGATGGCGTCGGCGTGCACGGTGAGCAGCGCCTTGCGCGAATGCTTGAGCGAGTCGAACGCCCCGGCCTTGATCAGCGATTCGATGGTCTTCTTGTTGCAGACCACCGCGTCCACCTTGGACAGGAAGTCGTAGAAGTCCGCGTACTCGCCCTTCTCGTCGCGGCACCGCATGATCGCCGCCACCACGTTGGCGCCGACGTTGCGGATCGCGCCGAGGCCGAAGCGGATCTCCTTGCCGACCGGGGTGAACGGCCCGGCGGAGGTGTTCACGTCCGGCGGCAGCACCTGGATGCCCATCCGGCGGCACTCCGACAGGTACATGGCCATCTTGTCCTTGTCGTCGCCGACGGAGGTCAGCAACGCCGCCATGTACTCGGCCGGGTAGTGCGCCTTCAGGTACGCCGTCCAGTACGACACCAGCCCGTACGCGGCCGAGTGCGCCTTGTTGAAGGCGTACCCGGCGAACGGGACCAGCACGTCCCAGACCTTCTGGATGGCCTCATCGGAGTAGCCGTGTTCGCGGCAGCCGTCCCGGAACGGGATGAACTCCTTGTCGAGGATCTCCTTCTTCTTCTTGCCCATCGCCCGACGCAGCAGGTCGGCCTGGCCGAGCGTGTAGCCGGCGAGGATCTGCGCGGCGCGCTGCACCTGCTCCTGATAGACGATCAGGCCGTAGGTGGGGGCGAGGATCTCCCGCAGCGGCTCCTCCAGCTCCGGGTGGATCGGGGTGATCTCCTGGAGGCCGTTCTTGCGCAGCGCGTAGTTGGTGTGCGAGTCGACGCCCATCGGGCCGGGGCGGTACAGCGCCAGCACGGCGGAGATGTCCTCGAAGTTGTCCGGCTTCATCATGCGCAGCAGCGACCGCATCGGCCCGCCGTCGAGCTGGAACACGCCCAGGGTGTCGCCCCGGGCCAGCAGCTCGTACGCGGGCTTGTCGTCCAGCGGCAGGCCCAGCAGATCCAGTTCCTTGCCGTGGTTGAGCTGGATGTTCTTGACCGCGTCGTCGATGATGGTGAGGTTGCGCAGGCCGAGGAAGTCCATCTTCAACAGCCCGAGCGACTCGCACGTCGGGTAGTCGAACTGGGTGATGATGACCCCGTCGGAGTCCCGACGCATCAGCGGGATGTGCTCGATGATCGGCTCGGCCGACATGATCACACCGGCGGCGTGCACACCGGTCTGCCGGATCAGCCCCTCGATGCCCCGGGCGGTGTCGATGACCTTCTTGACGTCGGCCTCGGACTCGTACATGCCCCGGATCTCGCCGGCCTCGGCATACCGGGGGTGCTTCGGGTCGAAGATGCCTTCGAGCGGGATGTCCTTGCCCATCACGGCCGGCGGCATGGCCTTGGTGATCCGGTCGCCGACCGCGTACGGGTAGCCGAGCACCCGCGCCGAGTCCTTGATCGCGGCCTTCGCCTTGATCGTGCCGAAGGTGGCGATCTGCGCCACCTTGTCCTCGCCCCACTTGTCGGTGACGTACTTGATCACCTCACCGCGCCGACGCTCGTCGAAGTCGATGTCGACATCCGGCATGGAGACGCGCTCGGGGTTGAGGAACCGCTCGAAGATCAGCCCGTGCGGGATCGGGTCCAGGTCGGTGATGCCCAGCGCGTACGCGACCAGCGACCCGGCCGCCGAGCCCCGGCCGGGGCCGACCGCGATGCCCTGGTTCTTGGCCCACTGGATGAAGTCGGCGACCACGAGGAAGTACGACGGGAAGCCCATCTGGATGATGACGCCCAGCTCGTACTCGGCCTGCACGACGTGGCCCTCGGGGATGCCCTGCGGGTAGCGGCGGGCCAGGCCGACGAAGGTCTCCTTGCGGAACCAGGACTCCTCGGTCTCGCCCTCGGGCACCGGGAAGCGCGGCATCAGGTTGTGGAACTCGAACATCCCGGTCGGGTCGACCCGCTCGGCCACCAGCAGCGTGTTGCGGCAGCCCTCCAGCCAGACGTCGGAGCCGTCCACACCGCGCATCTCGTCGGCGGACTTGATGTAGTAGCCGCTGCCGCCGAACTTGAACCGGTTCGGGTCGGCGACGTTGCTGCCGGTCTGCACACAGAGCAGCACGTCGTGCGCCTCGGACTGCGCCTCGTGCGTGTAGTGCGAGTCGTTGGTGACCACCGGCGGGATGCCCAGCTTGCGACCGATCTCGACCAGCCCGTCCCGGACCCTCTTCTCGATGTCCAGGCCGTGGTCCATCAGCTCCAGGAAGTAGTTCTCCTTGCCGAAGATGTCCTGGTACTTCGCGGCGGCCTCAAGGGCCTGCGCGTCGTGGCCGAGCCGCAGCCGGGTCTGCACCTCGCCGGAGGGGCAGCCGGTGGTCGCCATCAGGCCGTCGGCGCACTCGGCCAGCAGCTCGGCGTCCATCCGGGGCCACTTGACGAAGTAGCCCTCGGTGTACGCCTTGCTGGTCAGCGTGAAGAGGTTGTGCAGGCCGGTCTTGTTGCGCGCCCAGATCGTCTTGTGCGTGTAACCGCCACTGCCGGAGACGTCGTCGCTCTTCTGCTCCGGGCGACCCCAGCGCACCCGCTTCTTGTGGAACCGCGACTCCGGCGCCACGTACGCCTCGATGCCCAGGATCGGGGTGACCCCGGCGGCCATGGCCTGCTTGTAGAAGTCGTTCGCGCCGTGCATGTTGCCGTGGTCGGTCATCGCCACGGCCGGCATCCCCTGCCGCTTGACCTCGGCGAACAGGTCCTTGAGGCGGGCCGCACCGTCGAGCATCGAGTACTCCGTGTGCACGTGCAGATGCGCGAACGAATCGCCCACGGAGCCCCCCGGGTCGGATGATCGAGACGGTCGGGGCTAACCCTAACCCTGCCGCCGGAGGCCGTTCCAGCGCGCCGCGCACCCCCGGTCCGCCGGGGTGTCGCGGATCATGCCGGCGCGGTCCACCGGCCCACCACGGCGGCGTGACCAGGCGCAGGCGACCGGTCACGGAGCGGCGCGGCCAGACCGGGACGGCACCCCGCAGGGCGACACGGCACGGTCACGGGGACGCAGGCACGGGCGGCACAGCGGCGGCGGCG
>NZ_SISL01000375.1:0-5671 GCF_004307965.1 Verrucosispora sp. SN26_14.1
ACCCCGGACCGGTGCCGCCGCAGGGCGGGCCGCCGACACCCGAGGCGCCCACCCGCACCCGGGTGGTGCTGGCCGAGGTGTCGCAGCGGCAGCGCCCCGCCGCCGGTACGCACACCGAGCTCACCCAGCAGACCCGGGTCGGTGAGGCCCTCGTCCGTGGACTGGTCCGCGCCCAGTTGGCGCTGGCGTTGCAACTGTCGGCGGTGGTGCTGGTCGGGCTGGGCGGCCTGCCCCTGTTGTTCGCCATCGCGCCGTCGGTCGGGCGGATGACCGTGCTCGGCGTCAACCTGCCGTGGCTGGTGCTCGGCGCGCTCTCCTTCCCGTTCCTGGTCGCGGTCGGCTGGACGTACGTGCGGCTGGCCGAACGCAACGAGCAGGACTTCACCGACCTGGTCCAGCGGCCGGAGCGCTGAGTGGGCAACGACCTCGTCGTACCCGCGATCGTGGCGGTCACCCTGATCACGCTGGGGATCGGGTTCTACGGGCTGCGGCTGGCCCGCACCACCTCCGACTTCCTGGTCGCCTCACGGGTGGTCAGCCCGACCTGGAACGCCGCCGCGATCGGCGGGGAGTACCTCTCGGCGGCGAGCTTCCTCGGCGTGGCCGGGCTGGTCCTCAAGTACGGCGTCGACGTGCTCTGGTATCCGGTCGGCTTCGCCGCCGGCTACCTGGCCCTGCTGCTCTTCGTGGCGGCACCGTTGCGCCGCTCCGGGGCGTTCACCCTGCCCGACTTCTGCGAGATGCGGCTCGGTTCCCGCCGGTTGCGGACGCTCGCCACCATCTTCGTGATCTTCATCGGGTGGCTCTACCTGGTCCCGCAGTTGCAGGGCGCCGGGCTGACGCTGGCCACGCTGGCCGGTTCGCCGTACCCGGTGGGTGCCCTGGTGGTGGCCGCGGTGGTGACCGCCAACGTGGCGCTCGGCGGGATGCGCGCGGTCACCTTCGTGCAGGCGTTCCAGTACTGGCTCAAGCTGACCGCGCTCGCCGTACCCGCCATCTTCCTCGCCCTCCAGTGGCAGTCCGACGGACGTCCCCCGGTGACGCCGCCCGACGGGCCGACGTTCCGGACCGCGACCACCGTCGTGGTCGAGCACCGCGCCGTGCTCACGCTGCCCGACGGTGAGACCCGGGAGGTACGCCCCGGCGACGAGTTGACCTTCGCAGCGGGTGAGCCGGTGCCGGAAGTCTCCGGAGTGGCGACCGGATCGGCCGAATGGCTGCTGCCCAGCACCGCGGCCGACGACGACCGGGGGCTGTTCGCCACGTACTCGCTGATCCTGGCGACCTTCCTGGGCACCATGGGGTTACCGCACGTCCTCGTCCGCTTCTACACCAATCCGGACGGGGCCGCCGCCCGCCGGACCACGCTGGTGGTGCTGGCGCTGGTCGGGGTCTTCTACCTGCTACCCACGATCTACGGTGTGTTGGGTCGGATCTACACCCCGCAACTGCTGGTCAGCGGGCAGACCGACGCGGTGGTGGTGCTGCTGCCCGAAGCGGCGCTCGGCGCCGGGACCACCGGCCGGCTGCTGGCCGCCCTGGTCGCCGCCGGTGCGTTCGCGGCTTTCCTCTCCACCTCGTCCGGCCTGCTCACCAGCGTCGCCGGAGTGATCTCCACGGACGTGCTCGGCCGTGGCTCGGTACGCGGCTTCCGGCTGGCCACGGTAATCGCGGGCGGGATCCCGACGGTGCTCGCGTTGAACGTCTCCGGGCTGGACGTCTCGCAGGTGGTCGGGCTGGCGTTCGCCGTCGCCGCGTCCAGCTTCTGCCCACTGCTGGTACTCGGCATCTGGTGGCGCGGGCTCACCGACGCGGGCGCGGCGGCCGGCATCCTGGTCGGCGGCGGCGCGGCGATCTCGGCGGTGCTGGTCACCGTGCTCGGCCCACCGCTGTCCGGCTGGCCGGCCACCCTGACCGCCCAGCCCGCCGCCTGGACGGTGCCGCTGGCCTTCACCGTGATGGTCGCCGTCTCGCTCGCCACCCGCCGCCGCGCCCCGACCGACATCGCCCGCACCATGCTGCGCCTGCACGCCCCCGACGCCCTCCGGCGGTAAGGAAGGGCCCCCTGCTAACGCCTGCGGTATAGGAGGGGTCCCCTGCTAACGTCCGTCGGCGTGCAGGGGCGGCTGGCGCGACGTCCGACTCGGGGATGAGCCGTGAATCGTCCTCCGGAGGGTCGGTGCACTGGTCAGGACCGGATACGGTCGGGATCATGACTGGTGAGCACCCGGCGCTGGCGCTGCGCGGCCTGGCGAAGAGGTTCGACAGCAAGGTCGCGGTGGCCGGCGTGGATCTGGACGTACCCGCCGGCTCGTTCTACGGCCTGCTCGGCCCGAACGGCGCGGGCAAGACCACCACGCTGTCGATGGCGGTCGGGCTGTTGCGGCCCGACGCAGGTGGCGCCCAGGTACTCGGGCACGACGTGTGGGCCGACCCGGTCACCGCGAAACGGCTGCTCGGCGTGATGCCGGACGGCGTACGCCTCTTCGACCGGCTCAGTGGGTCCGAGCTGTTGGCGTACCACGGCCTGCTGCGCGGCATGGACCCGGCGGTGGTCGACCAGCGTGCCGGGGAACTGCTCGACGTGCTCGCCCTCGCCGACGCCGGCCGCACCCTGGTGGTGGACTACTCGGCGGGTATGAAGAAGAAGATCGGCCTGGCCTGCGCGCTGCTACACGGGCCGCGACTGCTGGTGCTGGACGAGCCGTTCGAGGCGGTCGATCCGGTCTCGGCCGCGTTGATCCGCGACATCCTCCAGCGGTACGTCACCGGCGGCGGCACGGTGGTCTTCTCCAGTCACGTGATGGAGGTCGTGCAGCGGCTCTGCACGCATGTGGCGATCCTCGCCGAGGGCACCATCAAGCGGGTCGGCACGCTGGAGCAGGTACGCGGCGAGCGCTCGCTGGAGGAGGTCTTCGTCGAGGTGGTCGGCGGGCGTACCGCAACCGGTGAGGAGCTGGCGTGGCTGTCTCAGTGACCACCCCGGCGAAGCCGGTACGGGCCATCTCGGCCCGGCACTTCGTCCGGCTCAAGCTGCGGGTGATGGCCAACAACTTCCGTGGTCAGGGCTGGCGGGTCGCACTGTTCCTGATCGGGTCGCTGTTCGGGCTCTGGATCGCGGTGGGCGCCTTCTTCGGCCTGGCCGCCCCCGGGCTGGCGGGCAACGACACGTACGCGCTGCTGATCGCCGCGCTCGCCGGCAGCCTCACCGTGCTCGGCTGGATGCTGCTGCCGCTGGTCTTCTTCGGCGTCGACGAGACACTCGACCCGGCCCGTTTCGCGCTGCTGCCGTTACCCCGCCGCACCCTGGTCAAGGGGCTGTTCGCGGCGGCGCTGGTGAGCGTACCGGCGATCGCCGCCCTGGTGGCGTTCTCCGGCCTGGTGGTCACCGCCGGTGTCTTCGGCGGCTGGTCCGCCGCCGTGGTGGCCGCGCTCGGCGTCGTCCTGGGGCTGCTCGTCTGCGTCGCCGGTGCACGGGCGGTGACCAGCGCGTTCGCCACCATGCTCCGCTCCCGGCGGGTCCGTGACCTGGCCGCCGTCCTGCTGGCGGTGCTGGCCGCGATGCTGGGGCCGTTGCAGATCGCGGGCGTGGCCGCGCTCGGCGAGGTCAACTGGGACCGATTCGTCCCGGTGGCGACGGTGCTGGGCTGGACCCCGCTGGGCGCACCCTTCACGGCCGGTATCGACTTGGCCCAGGGCCGGGTCTGGGCCGCCCCGCTGAAGCTGGCGATCGCCGTGCTCACCATCCTCGCGCTGTTGGCGTGGTGGTCGCGGTCGCTGGAGTCGGCGATGGTGGGTGCGGCGAGCACCGGGTCGACCCGTGTTCAGGCCGGACCCACCGGTGGCGCGGTCGCCCAACTGTTCCCCCGTGCGGCCGGCTGGCTGCGCCGGGACCAGTTCGGCGCGCTGGTCGCCCGGGAGGCCAGGTACTGGTGGCGGGACGCCCGGAGGCGGGCCAACCTGATCACCGTCGCGGTGGTCGGTCTCTTCGTGCCGGTCATGGTCAACTTCGGCGCGCAGGGCTTCGCCTTCGACAGTGATCAGGGCTTCAGCGTCGGCGACTCGTCACCGGTGCTGGTCAGCGTCTCCATGCTCTTCGTCGGGCTGCTCGCCGCCGTCACCCTGGCCAACCAGTTCGGCTTCGACGGCAGCGCGTACGCCGCGAACGTGGTGGCCGGCGTACCCGGTCGACAGGAACTACTCGCCCGGATGGCCGCCTTCTCGCTCTACGTCCTGCCGATGCTGGCCGTGGTCGCGGTGGTGATCGCGCTGGTCCTCGGCGAGCCGGCGTGGATCGGGTTCATGGCCGGCGCACTGGTCGCGACGTACGGTGTCGGGCTGGCGGTCAACTCGTTCATCTCGGTGCTCGGCGCGTACTCGCTGCCGGAGACGAGCAACCCGTTCGCCATGAACAGTGGTGCCGGCGTGGCCAAGAGTCTGCTGACGCTGCTGTCGATGGTCGTCACCGCCGTGCTCGGCGTACCGATGGTGGTGGCCGCCGCGCTGCTCGGCGACACCTGGCTCTGGCTCGGTCTGCCGCTCGGCGCGGTGTACGGCGTCGGTGCGGCACTGCTCGGCGCGTACCTGGCCGGCGACACCCTGGACCGCCGCCAGCCCGAACTGCTGGCCACGGTCACGCCGCGCCGCTGAACGACGGCGGGACGGCACCCCGGGCGCGAAGCGCGGCCTGGACCTCGGCGACGAAGCCCTCGAAATCCGCACGGAGGCGCTTCGCGGTGACGTGCAGGATGATCCAGTCGCGGCCTACCAGCCGGTTGAGCCGCCTGCGGTCCGAGTGGAGCTGCTCCGGGTCGGCATGCCAGAGACCGTCGTACTCCACCGCGACCCGATAGTCCGGCCAGGCGAGATCGAGACGAGCGACGAAACGGCCCCGATCCGACACGACCCATTGGGTACGGGGCCGGGGCAGCCCGGCCAGCACCAGCCGTACCCGGGTCCGGGATTCCTGGGGCGACTCGGCACCGGCGCCAGCGAGATCGACTGCTCGGAGCATCGCCCGCCAGCCACGACGCCCCGCCCGCGCGAGGGCGTACCCGCGAAGCGTGGACGCGTCGGCGAGTCGGCGCGCCAACAACACGTCGATGACCACCACCGCCTCCACCAGGTCGAGCCAGAGCGCCAGGTCCCAGCAGGTACGTTCGGGGGACGTGACAGACGTACCCGCGCGATCGAGGATGTCACCCGGGTCGATGGGCCCGCGACGGATGCGCAGACCAGCGATGACACCGACGCGTACGCCGCGCGGCACCACGACGTCCACCGGCTCGTCGGCGGCGACCTCGGCGCATCCGTAGAGTGCCGCAGCGGATCGGCCGGCGATCGCCCCGGCCGACGGGATCAGCCACCGACCGACAGCGGTGCACCTGACCCGGTGGGTCACCGGCAGTTGGGCGTCCGCGTACACGTCTCGGAAGAGTGAGCGCCAGGCGGAACTGCGGAGGTCGTTGCGGGTAAGCAGGCCACTGGTGACCGCGTGAGACCCACGGAAGATGCGCCCCCGCAACTGCGGAGGCCGACGAGGCGATCTGGACATGCCACCGACGATGGCAGTCACCACACCCCGCGCGCCGCCCCTGTGGATAACGCGGCTCCCTGCGCCCGTGCCGCCGCCTGTCGGCGGCCCCACACGCCCACGGGCGCCCCCGCACGA
>NZ_SISL01000376.1:0-5616 GCF_004307965.1 Verrucosispora sp. SN26_14.1
AGAGGTGTATAAGCGCCAGGTCCGGGGCGGTGCAGCCGACCACCGCGGTCATCGTGGCCGGCAGCCCGGCGGTCGCGGCGGCCACCGCCTCCAGGTCGGACGCGTGGAACGTCCGGCCGTTGACGAAGATCACGTCCTTCGCGCGGCCGGTCACACAGAGCCGGCCGGCGCGCTGGAAGCCCAGGTCACCGGTGCGCAGCCAGCCGTCCACGAAGGTCTCCCGGCTGGCCTGCGGATCCCGGTGGTAGCCGCGCGCCACGTTCGGGCCGCGTACCTCGACCAGGCCCACCCGCTCCTCGGGCAGCGGACGGTGTAGTTCGTCGACGACGCGTACCTCGCAGCCGGGCACGGGGTGTCCCAGGTCCATCAGCTCCACCGCGTGCGTACCCGGCGCGGTGCTCACCGCCCGGCCCTGGCTCAGCGCGGCACGGTCCAGCACCAGCGGCGCGGCGACCTCCCCGGGCGGCGGGAAGGTCACCGCGAGGGTCGCCTCCGCCAGGCCGTACACCGGTCGCAGGGCGGCCGGGGCGAGCCCGGTCGGGCGGACGTGCGTCAGGAAGGCCCGCCACACCGTGGGGGAGATGGGCTCCGCGCCCACCACCACGCACCGGACGCGGCTCAGGTCGAGCGTGGCGAGAAGATCCGTCGGGACCCGGCGGACCGCCAGCGCCAGCGCGAAGTTCGCCGCCGAGAGCAGGGTCGCGCGATGCCGGTGGGCGGCGGTGAACCACAGTGCCGGGCGCTTGGCGAACGCCATCGGAGGTACGCGGACCTGCGTGCACCCGATGGCCAGCGGGGTCAGGTGGGTGCCGATCAACCCCATGTCGTGGAAGTACGGCATCCAGGTGACCAGCACGTCGTCCGGTCCGGCGCCGCTGGCCAGCCGGGACTGCTCCACATTGGCCAGCACGTTGGCGTGGGTCAGCTCCACCCCGCGCGGCGTGCCGGTGCTGCCGGAGGAGAACTGGAGGAACGCCACGTCGTCGGGGTCGGCGGCGAACGACTCCTCCAGCGGGGGGCTGGTACGCAGGTCGGCCAGCCGCAGCACCAGGCCCGCCAGCCCGTCGGCGACCGCCCCGGTGGCGTCGTCCACCACGGTCACCGCGTCGGCGAGCAGCTCGCGCACCGCCCGTACCCGGGCCGGTTCGGGCGGCAGCGGCACCGGGACCAGCCCGGCGGCGAGCGCCCCCCAGAACAGCGGCTGGAAGTCGTCGCCGGCGTCGGCGACCAGGATCACCGGGGTGCCGGGGATCACGCCGGCCGCCCGGTAGCCGCCCGCCACCCGCAGCGACTCGTCCCGCAACTGCCGCACGGTGACGGTGCGCTCGGTGCCGTCCTCGCGAACGTGCACGACCACCTGGTCGGGTGCGCGATCTGCGGCCTGGACGAGGACGTCGAGCAGTGTCCGTCGGTCGCCGGGTCCGGCCGCAGTCTGCACGCGACGATGCTAGTGGGCATGATCGAGTACCCGGCCGACGGTCGCCGGGATGCCCGTCATCTGACACGCGACACGCCCGGCACAGCATCTGGTGTTGCCATCTCCGCACCGCACCCATATATGGTGTGCCCCGTAGCTGGTTCGACCGCCGCTCCACGGCGGTCGAGGCAAGAGGGAACCCGGTGTGAATCCGGGACTGCCCCGCAGCGGTGAGTGGGAACGACCGCCGTCATCACGCACTGGACCCGCCAGGTCTGGGAAGCGACGGCCAGTAGGCGCGAGCATCAGGCCCACGAGTCCGAAGACCTGCCAGCGCGCCGCACGCGACGTGTGCGGCGGTCGAAGGCCGCGTGGGACGGCCGACGCCAGGAGCTGGTCGTCACGGCAGCAGTGCCGTCGGCAGACCGGCGGCGTCCTCCCGCGCGGACCCGACGATCTCGGGGACAGGCGTGAGGAGGGGAACATGACGGTGACCCAGGAGCAGGCGGGGCCGGAGCAACGCCGGCACGTCATGCAGGTCCGCAAGCGGAACGGCGACACCGAGCCGGTGGACGTCAACAAGATCGTCAAGGCGGTCGAGCGGTGGGTCGCCGACCTGGACGAGATCGACCCGCTGCGGGTGGCGACGAAGACCATCAGCGGGCTGTACGACGGCGCGACCACGGCCGAGATGGACAAGCTCTCCATCCAGACCGCGGCCGAACTGATCGGTGAGGAGCCGCAGTACTCGAAGCTGGCGGCCCGACTGCTGGCCGCGTACGTGGACAAGGAGGTCCGCGGACAGCAGGTGGCCAGCTTCAGCCAGTCCATCCGGTACGCACACGGCCTGGGCCTGATCGGCGACGACACCGCCGCGTTCGTGGCCCGCAACGCCCGCAAGCTGGACGACGCCGTCGACCCGGCGGGGGACCTGCGCTTCGAGTACTTCGGCCTGCGCACCGTCGCCGACCGGTACCTGCTGCGGCACCCGCAGACCCGGCTCGTGGTGGAGACGCCGCAGTACTGGCTGCTGCGGGTCGCCTGCGGCCTGTCCCAGACGCCCGGCGAGGCGATCGGCTTCTACCGGCTGATGTCCAGCCTGGCCTACCTGCCCAGCTCGCCGACGCTGTTCAACTCCGGCACCCGGCACACGCAGATGTCCTCGTGCTTCCTGGTCGACTCGCCGCGCGACGAGCTCGACTCCATCTACGAGCGCTACCACCAGGTCGCGAAGCTGTCCAAGTTCTCCGGTGGCATCGGCATCTCCTGGTCCCGGGTGCGCGGTCGGGGCGCCCTGATCCGGGGCACCAACGGCAGGTCGAACGGCATCGTGCCGTTCCTCAAGACACTGGACGCCGGGGTGGCCGCGGTCAACCAGGGCGGCCGTCGCAAGGGCGCGGCCTGCGTCTACCTCGAACCGTGGCACCCGGACGTGGAGGAGTTCCTCGAACTGCGGGACAACACCGGCGAGGAGTCCCGGCGTACGCACAACCTGAACCTCGCCAACTGGATTCCGGACGAGTTCATGCGCCGGGTCGAGGCGGACGGCGACTGGTCGCTGGTCGACCCGTCGGACGCCCCCGAGCTGCCCGACCTGTTCGGTGAGGCGTTCGACGAGGCGTACCGCGCGGCGGAGAAGAAGGCGGTCAAGACCGTCAAGGCCCGAGACCTGTACGGCCGGATGATGCGGACGCTCGCGCAGACCGGCAACGGGTGGATGACCTTCAAGGACGCCTCGAACCGGCTCTCCAACCAGACCGGTGCCCCGGGCAACACCATCCACCTGTCGAACCTCTGCACCGAGATCCTGGAGGTCAACGACGACGCCGAGACGGCGGTCTGCAACCTCGGGTCGGTCAACCTGGGCGCGCACGTCACCGCGGACGGGGTCGACTGGGAGCGGCTGCGCGCGACGGTGCGTACCGCCGTGGTGTTCCTGGACCGGGTGATCGACATCAACTACTACCCGGCCGAGCAGGCGGCGGCGTCGAACCCGCGCTGGCGCCCCGTCGGGCTCGGGCTGATGGGCCTCCAGGACGCGCTCTTCACGCTGCGCCTGCCGTTCGACTCCCCGGCCGCCCGGGAACTGTCGACCCGCGTGCAGGAGGAGATCTTCCTGACCGCGTTGGAGACCTCCGCCGGGCTCGCCGAGCGGTTCGGCCCGCATCCCGCGTACGCCGAGACCCGCGCCGCCCGGGGTGAGCTGCACCCGGACCTGTGGGGCGCCGAGGTCGGCCAGACCGAGCGGTGGGCCGCGCTGCGCGAGACGATCGGTCGGCACGGCCTGCGGAACTCGCTGCTGGTGGCGATCGCCCCGACCGCCACCATCGCCTCGATCGCCGGCTGCTACGAGTGCATCGAGCCGCAGGTGTCCAACCTGTTCAAGCGCGAGACGATGTCCGGCGAGTTCCTCCAGATCAACACCTATCTGGTCCGCGAACTGAAGGCGCGCGGGCTGTGGACGGCCCCGATCCGGGAGCAGATCAAGCGCGCCGAGGGTTCCGTGCAGGGCGTGGTCGAGCTGCCCGCCGACGTACGCGAGCTGTTCCGGACCGCGTGGGAGCTGCCGCAGCGGGCGCTGATCGACCTGGCGGCGGCCCGCGCCCCCTTCATCGACCAGTCGCAGTCGCTGAACCTGTTCCTGAGCGCGCCGACCATCGGCAAGCTCTCCTCGATGTACCTGTACGCCTGGAAGTCCGGGCTGAAGACCACCTACTACCTGCGGTCGCGTCCGGCGACCCGAATCCAGCAGGCCACTGTCGCCGTCACCCCGAGCGTCACGCCGGTCGTGGCGGTCAGCGACGACGAGGCGTTGGCCTGCTCCCTGGAGAACCCCGAGAGCTGCGAGGCATGCCAGTGACCACCGTCTCCGAGACCAGCACCAGCACCGGCGTGGGGGAGCGGCACCTGCTGCTCGACCCCGGCATGGACCTGACCCTGCGGCCGATGCGCTACCCGCAGTTCTTCGACCGCTTCAAGGACGCCATCAAGAACACCTGGACGGTGGAGGAGGTCGATCTGCACTCCGACCTCGCCGACCTGGCCAAACTCTCCCCGGCCGAGCAGCACCTGGTGTCCCGGCTCGTGGCGTTCTTCGCCACCGGCGACACCATCGTCGCCAACAACCTCGTGCTCAACCTCTATCAGCACGTCAACTCGCCGGAAGGCCGGCTGTACCTCTCCCGGCAGCTGTTCGAGGAAGCGGTGCACGTCCAGTTCTACCTGAACCTGCTGGACACCTACGTTCCGGACGAAAAGGAACGGTTCGAGGCGTTCGCGGCGGTGGAGAACATCCCGTCGATCGCCCGCAAGGCCGAGTTCTGCTTCAAGTGGATCGACTCCATCTTCGACCTGCGCGAGCTGCGGACCCGCGAGGACCGGCGGGCCTTCCTGCTGAACCTGATCTGCTTCGCCGCCTGCATCGAGGGCCTGTTCTTCTACGGCGCTTTCGCCTACGTCTACTTCCTGCGCTCCCGGGGGCTGCTGCACGGCCTCGCCTCGGGCACCAACTGGGTGTTCCGCGACGAGTCCATGCACATGGCCTTCGCCTTCGACGTGGTCGACACCGTCCGCGCCGAGGAGCCGGACCTGTTCGACGCCGAGCTGGAGCAGCAGGTCAAGGACATGCTGGCCGAGGCGGTCGAGTGCGAGGTGCAGTTCGCCGTCGACCTGCTGGAGCAGGGCGTCTCCGGCATGTCGCCGGCCGACATGCGGGAGTACCTCCAGCACGTGGCCGACCGGCGGCTGGCCGTCCTCGGCATCGCACCGATGTACGGCAGCGGCAACCCGTTCGCGTTCATGGAGTTGCAGGACGTCCAGGAGCTGTCGAACTTCTTCGAGCGGCGGGTCTCCGCCTACCAGGTCGGGGTGACCGGCTCGGTCAGCTTCGACGACGACTTCTGAGCCGCTGAGGTGTACCGCTGTCCCGGGTGGCAGGACGCCGCCCGGGACAGCAGCGCTCCCGGCTCGTGCTCCGGTCTGCGTCCGGCGCCGGTCCGTGCTCCGGTCGGTGTCCGGCTGGGTCATGTCATCGGCCCCTTTCGAGCTGAGTCGTTTGCGCTATCGGCCCCCCGCGATCCGTCCCTGCTGTCAGCTCGACAGGGCCCGCACCCGACTCGCCGGCCCGCACCTCGCGTCCCGCGCCGCACCCCGCGTCCCACGCCGCCCTGCCCCCTGTCTCTTATCCACATCCCGAGCCC
>NZ_SISL01000377.1:0-5628 GCF_004307965.1 Verrucosispora sp. SN26_14.1
TGGTGGCTACTACCGGTTGAAGTCCCGGCACTCGGGCAAGGTGCTGGACGTCTACAACTTCTCCACCGCCAACGGCGCGAACATCGTGCAGTGGAGCGACGGCAACGGCACCAACCAGCAGTTCCGGCTCGCCGACTCCGACGGCGGGTACGTCCGCCTGATCAACCGCAACAGCAACAAGGCGATGGAGGTGCAGAACGCCTCCACCGCCGACGGCGGCAACATCGTGCAGTACGACGACTGGGGCGGCACCAACCAGCAGTGGCAGCTCGTCCGCGTCGGCGACACCGGCAACCCGGGCACCCCCGGCGGCAACTTCACCAACCCGGTGGTCTGGCAGGACTTCGCCGACGTCGACATCATCCGGGTCGGCGACGTCTACTACATGTCCGCCTCGACCATGCACTACTCGCCGGGCGCGCCGGTGCTGCGCTCGTACGACCTGGTGAACTGGGAGTTCGCCGGGCACTCGGTGCCCCGGCTGGACTTCGGCACCAAGTACGACCTGCCCAGCGGGCAACACGCGTACGTGAACGGGATCTGGGCCTCGACGCTGAACTACCGACCCAGCAACCGGACGTACTACTGGGCGGGCTGCATCGACTTCGCCCAGACCCACATCTACACCGCCTCCGCCGTGGACGGCACCTGGAGCCGGCACGCCACCATCCCCAACTGCTACTACGACGCCGGCATGCTGATCGACGACAACGACACCATGTACGTCGCGTACGGCAACGGCACGATCAGCGTGGCGCAGCTCTCCGCCGACGGACGCTCCCAGGTACGGGCCCAGCAGGTCTACCAGACGCCGTCGAGCATCGGCACGCTGGAGGGGGCCCGCTTCTACAAGCGCAACGGCGCCTACTACATCTGGCTGACCCGTCCGGCCAACGGCCAGTACGTGCTCAAGTCGACCAACGGCCCGTTCGGCCCGTACGAGCAGCGGCAGGTGCTGCTCAACATGCAGGGGCCGATCTCCGGCGGCGGCGTACCGCACCAGGGTGGGCTGGTGCAGACCCAGAACGGTGCCTGGTACTACATGGCGTTCACCGACGCGTACCCGGGCGGCCGGATGCCGACGCTGGCGCCGATCACCTGGACCGCCGACGGCTGGCCGCAGGTGCAGACGGTCAACGGCGCGTGGGGCGTGAACTACCCCAACCCGTTGCCGCTGCGGCCGGTCAAGCCGCTCACCGGGGTGGACACGTTCGCCGGCACCCAGCTCGGCGTGCAGTGGGAGTGGAACCACAACCCCGACACCAGCCGGTTCTCGGTGAACAACGGACTGCGCCTGCAGACCGCCACCGTCACCAACGACCTCTACCGGGCCCGCAACACCGTCACGCACCGTATCCAGGGGCCCACCTCGACCGCGACGGTCGAGCTGGACTACTCCACGATGCGCGACGGGGACCGCACCGGCCTGGCCATGCTGCGCGACAACTCGGCCTGGATCGGTGTACGCCGCGACAACGGCGCGACCCGGGTGGTGATGACCAACGGCCTCACCATGGGCAGCAACTGGAGCACCACGAGCACCGGCAGCGAGATCGCCAGTGCCGCGGTGTCCGGCGGCCGGATCTGGCTACGGGCCAACGCCGACATCAGACCCGGCTCCGGGCGGCAGGCGCGCTTCTCGTACAGCACCGACGGGGTCAACTTCGTCTCGCTGGGCAACGCCCTGACGCTCAACAACAACTGGACGTTCTTCATGGGGTACCGGTTCGGCATCTTCAACTTCGCCACCAGCGCCCTTGGTGGTGCGGTGACGGTGCGACGCTTCGAGTTGACGACGCCCTGACCTCGATGTCAGGGCGCCCTCGGGGCGGGTGCGGCGCGTACCTCCGACCGCGCCGCCCGCCGGTACGGACGGTCACCGCGCTCCGGTGACCGAGGGGGTGGTGCCCGGCGACCGGCCGGGCACCACCCGCGTCCCGGCACAGCACGTCATGCGGAATCCCGGTGTACGCCGTCGACCGGGTCGGACGCCGGAGCCCTCGGCGCGACGCGGACTCGGCCCACGGCCTGGCAACGATCGGGATCGGCGCTGACGTAGACTGTGCGTGATCGAGCGCTCTCCACTCGGACGGCACGGGCCGGTGTGGGTACCGCGAGAGGGGATCTTTGTACCCTTAGCCGTTCCAGTCAGCGTCGACCGGTCGCGGCGCCGACCGACATGCGGGGAGTCTGAGATGGCCGTACGCGATCCTGCGATGACGGACGTGGCTCGCCTCGCTGGTGTCTCGCACCAGACGGTGTCACGAGTGCTCAACGGCCACCCGAACGTCCGCGAACAGACCCGACTGCGGGTCCAGGCCGCCATCGCCGAGCTCGGTTACCGCCCCAACCGGGCGGCGCGCGCGTTGGTCACCGGTCGTTCGCAGGTGATCGGCGTGGTCGCCCAGAACACAACTCTCTACGGCCCGGCGTCGCTGCTCACCGCGCTGGAACAGGTCGCCGCCGAGTCCGGCTTCGCGGTCAGCGTGGGCAGCGTCCGGGACCTCGACCACCGGTCCATCTCGGCGGCGGTGGAGCGGCACCTGGCCCACCGGGTCGCCGGCATCGTGGTGATCGCGCCGGTGGAGTCGGCCGGCGAGGCGTTGGAGCGGCTGCCGAAGGACGTCCCGCTGGTCACCGTCGACGGGGATCCGCGCCGACCGATGCCACTGGTGACGGTGGACCAGGCCGCCGGTGCCCGGGCCGCCACCCAGCACCTGCTCGAGGCCGGGCACCGTACGGTGTGGCACGTCTCCGGTCCGTCCGACTGGTTCGACAGCGCGGGCCGGATCGAGGGCTGGCGGGAGGCCCTGCTCGCGGCCGGGGCGGAGATCCCACCGCTGGTGCCGGCGGACTGGTCCGCCGCCGCCGGTTACCGCTGCGGGCAGATGTTGGCCCGGATGCCCGACGTCACCGCCGTCTTCACCGCCAACGACCACCTCGCGCTCGGGGTGCTGCGGGCGTTGCACGAGCACGGTCGCCGGGTGCCGGACGACATCAGCGTGGTCGGCTTCGACGACGTGCCCGAGGCGGCCTACTTCATCCCGCCGCTGACCACCGTGCGGCCGGATTTCGACGCGGTGGCCCGGGCCAGCCTGGAGATGCTGCTGACCCAGATCGAGTCGGCCAGCGGGGGCGCGCTGCGCGAGACGGTCGCACCGACCCTGGTCTCCCGGCAGAGCGTGGGGCGGCCACCGGTCCGCTGAGGCGGTCCGGCGTGCACCCGTGCGGCAGGCAGGGTCCGGCCCGGCCATGCCGGACCGGACCCGCTGCCGGTGGGTGGTCAGCTCGCCGTGCAGGTGGGGGTACCGGACGGACCCGTTCCGGTGCCCTGGAAGCCGAATTCGGTGCTGCCGCCGGCACCGACCTGGCCGTTGTAGCCGACGTTGGCGAAGTTCACCGTGCCGCTGCTGCCGCTGGCCTGGGTGTTCCAGGTGCCGGTGACCGCGGTGCCGCCGGGCAGCGCGACCCGTACGCTCCAGCCACGGATCGCGGAGTTGCCGGCGGTGACCTTGACGGTGGCCACGAAGCCGCCGTTCCACGAGTTCAGCGACACCGATGCGGTGCATCCGCCACCGGTCGACGGGGGCGGGGTGGTGGTGGGCGGCGGGGTGGTCGGGTTCGGCCCGCTGACGCTGTTCAGCGCGTTGAGCACCGACTGGTACGCCGGCTTCTTGTTGCCGTTCGCGTCGAAGAGCAGCGGGTTCTCGTTGCGCCGCCACGAGTCGTTGTCGCGTACGCCCCACACGGTGATGCCGGTGCACCGGGCCACCGCCAGGCAGGCGCGGGTGACCCGTTCGTAGATGCTCGCCTGGTTGGACCCCTGGGCGACGTCCAACTCGGTGATCTGCACGTCCACGCCGAGGTCGGCGAAGCGTTGCAGGTTGGCCTGGTAGTCGCTGGAGAGCGTGGTGCCCAGGTGGGACTGGAAGCCCACGCAGTCGATCGGCACCCCACGGGCCTTGAAGTCGCGCACCATGTTGTAGATGCCGGTCGACTTCGCGTTGACCCCGTCGGTGTTGTAGTCGTTGTAGCAGAGCTTGGCGCTCGGGTCGGCGGTGCGCGCGGTCCGGAACGCGACCTCGATCCAGTCGTTGCCGGTGCGCTGGAGGTTGGAGTCACGCCGACCGCCGCCACCGCCGTCGGCGAACGCCTCGTTCACCACGTCCCAGGAGTGGATCTGGCCCCGGAAGTGGCCGGCGACCCGGGTGATGTGGTTGGTCATGGCGTTGCGCAGCGCGGTGCCGGAGAGGTTCTGTGCCCAGCCCGGCTGCTGGGCGTGCCAGACCAGGGCGTGCCCGCGTACCGACATGCCGTTGGCCCGGGCGTGTGCGACGAGCCGGTCGCCGCCGGTGAAGTTGAAGCCGTTCTGCTGGGGTTCGGTGGCGTCCCACTTCATCTCGTTCTCGGCCACGATGGAGTTGAACTCGCGGTTGAGGATCGTCACGTGTTGACCGTTGAGCATGAACGAGTTGGTGGCGGCGCCGAAATAGCGCCCACTCTGGGCCGCCGCCGCGCCGAGTGTGCTGGCGGCGGCGTTGGCGGCCGGAGCGACGAGCATGGTCGAGGCGAGCAGCGCGGTGCCCGCCACGATGGAGAAGAGCAGGGCGCGCGGCCGGATCGTCGGGCCCCTGTCGTCGGTGGATCTGTGATTCATGACAGACCTCTCGTGGTGGTGGTCGGTACGCCTCTCGGCCGACACGGGACGAGCGGCGACCACACCCGGGGGCGGCCAAGGCTCGGCCCGTCGGGTGCTGGGGCGATCGGTGGAGTTCGTGCGGGCGCGGTGGCCCGGCCGTGGTGCATGGGATCCGGTGCCACCTGCGGTCGGGGCGGCTCGGACGGCCGGCGCGCTGCGCCTTGTCGGCGGGCCCGGACAGGTCACCGGCGGGTGCCGCGATCGGCCGGCGTGCCCTGCCGGCCGGGTCGATGACCTCGAAGGAGCGTGCCCTGCACCCCTCGACCGGAAGTTAGCATGTTATCGATAACACGCTCAAGTGACAGCAGTAAATATGCTCTGGTCGCCTGGTCGGGCGGCGTCCGCTCCGGGACGCGGCGTGCGGCGGGTGTGCACGAGCACAACGAGCGGGCCCGGTGCCACGGGCGCAGGTGGCGCGCCCGCGGCACCGGGCCGCGTACTCGGTGACGGCCGGGTCGCCGTCAGGTGTCGATCAGATCCGGGTGCCGGCACCGGTCGACGTCGCCGCGCCCGTGTCGTGGTGCGACCGGGGCCCGGCTCGTCGGCCGGCGTCGCTCACTGGCAGCCGAGCCCGTTGAGGGTGAAGCCGGTGGGTGGGTTGTTGGTGCCGTTGTGGGTGGCCTGGAAGCCGAAGCTGACGCTCTGGTTACCGGGGATCGTGGCGTTCCAGGCGACGTTGCGCGCGGTCGCCTGGCTGCCGCTCTGGGTCACCGTGGCGTTCCACGCGCTGGTGACCTGCTGGCCGTTCGGCCAGGTCCACTGCAACGTCCAGCCGTTGACCGGGTTCGGGGTGTTGTTGGTGACGGTCACCGTGCCGACGAGACCGTTGTTCCACGAGTCGGCCGAGTACTGCACCCGGCAGGTCGTGGCGCCCGGCGGCGGAGTGGTGGGCGGCGGCGTGGTGGGCGGCGGGGTGGTCGGAGGTGGGG
>NZ_SISL01000378.1:0-5608 GCF_004307965.1 Verrucosispora sp. SN26_14.1
GCCGGTCGCGCACCGACCTCGGCCCAGGTCGCCGACCGGGTCCGCACCCTGTGGGACCGGCTCGGCTTCCCGCGTCGCCGGCTCGCCGAGCAGGTGGTGGTCACGCCCGCGTGCGGCCTGGCGGGCGCCACCCCGGCGTACGTCCGCGCGGTCCTGTCCGCCTGCCGCGACGCGGGGCGCCGAATCGTCGAGGAGTGAGGTTTCGGCGCGCTGCGCGGGGGCAGCAAGCCGGGCATGATCGGACGACTGCGTTCCACCGTGATCGATTGCCCCGACCCGCGCGCCCTGGCCGGCTTCTACGCCGAGCTGCTCGGCCTGCCGCTGATCGAGGAGGACTGCGACGGCGACGAGTGGGTGGTGCTGGGTGGACATCCCGGCCACCAACCCCGGATCGCGTTCCAGCAGGCACCCGACCTGCGCCCACCGACCTGGCCCGACCCGGAACGGCCGCAACAGTTCCACCTCGACGTGACCGTGGAGGACATCGAGGTCGCCGAGCGGGCCGCGCTGGCCCTGGGCGCGCGGCGGCTGCCGGGGGAGGGCGAAGGCTTCCGGGTCTACGCCGACCCGGCCGGACACCCGTTCTGCCTCTGCTGGGAGAGCTGACCGTCGCGCGTGGGCGATCCGGCCGTCGCGCCGGCCCGCCCGAGCGGGCATGATCACCAGCATGATCAGTCCTGTGCCCGGGTGGGCCGCCGGCTCGCTCCTCGGACTCGCCTACGGTGACGCCCTGGGCAAGCCCACCGAGTTCCTCACGCTGGCCGAGATCGAGCGACGGTACGGCCCGACCGGCCCCCGGGAACTGGTCGGCGACCCGGCGTTGGTCACCGACGACACCCAGATGGCGCTCGCGGTCGGCTGGGCACTGCACGACGCGTCCGCGTACACGCCCGAGGTCGTCGAGCCGTTGCTGCGGCAGCGCTTCCTGGCCTGGGCGGCCAGCCCGGACAACAACCGCGCGCCCGGGATGACCTGCCTGCGGGCCTGCGCCGAGCTGTCCCGAGGACTGCCCTGGCAGCAGGCGACCCAGGCCGGTTCGAAGGGCTGTGGGGCGAACATGCGGGTCACCCCGGTCGGTCTGCTCGACGTCGACCTCGACACCGTCGCCGGACTGGCCCAGCTCCAGGCCGGACTGACGCACGGGCATCCGACCGGCCTGGCGGCCAGCGAACTGACCGCGTACGCGGTGTGGCTGCTGGTCGACGGCGCGGCGCTGGCCGAGCTGCCCGGCCGGCTCACCGTGCGGGCCCACGAGCAGCGCGAGGTCTACCGGGGCGACTGGCTCGGCGACCTCTGGCAACGCCCCGGCGTGCGGACGCCGCAGGAGTTCATCGCCCGGGGGTGGGACGAGTGCCTGCGGGTGCTGGCCCGGCTCGACGCGGCCCTCGCCGGCCCGGACGACGGCGGCGACCCGTGCCGCTGGACCGGTGAGGGCTGGGTCGCCGAGGAGGCGTTGGCGACCGCGCTCTACTGCGCCGTCCGGCACGCCGACGACCCGGTGGGCGCGCTGACCCGGGGTGCGCGGACCGCCGGTGACTCCGACTCGATCGCCGCGCTCGCCGGGGCGTTCGTCGGTGCCGCCGTGGGTGCCGCCGCCTGGCCCGCCGACTGGGCAGGTCGCATCGAGTACGCCGACCAACTCGCCGCCCTCGCCGCCGCCTGGCAGCGCTGACCGGCACGAACCGGTGGGGTTCCCGGTGAACTGTCCGACCCGCCGGATACCGTGCCGGGGTGCCCATCACAGGAGGTCGCGGGGTGTCCGAGGAAGCCATCGGCGAGCAGGTCAGCGCGGCGCAGGAGGCGGCGGCCGGTGCCGAGCCGACCCCGCAGGCACGGGAGCGGCACGCCACGCTGAGCCAGGAGCTGACCGAGCACCAGTACCGCTACTACGTGCTCGACGCGCCGACCGTCTCGGACGCCGATTTCGACCGGCTGCTGCGGGAGCTGGAGGCGCTGGAGGAGGAGTTCCCGGCGCTGCGCACCCCGGACTCGCCGACCCAGCGGGTCGGCGGCACCTTCTCCACCGACTTCGCCCCGGTGGCACACGCCGAACGGATGATGTCGCTGGACAACGCGTTCGCCGACGAGGAGCTGGCGGCGTGGGCCGAACGGGTCGAGCGGGACGCCGGCGGTCCGGTGCCCTACCTGTGCGAGCTGAAGGTCGACGGGCTGGCGATCAACCTCACCTACGAGTCGGGTCGGCTGGTGCGGGCGGCGACCCGGGGCGACGGCCGCACCGGTGAGGACGTCACCGCCAACGTGCGCAGCATCCGGGACGTGCCCGGCCGGTTGACCGACTCGGCGGAGTTCGGGCCGGTCCCCGAGCTGATCGAGGTGCGCGGCGAGATCTACTTCCCGGTCGCCGCCTTCGCCGACCTGAACGCCGGCCTGGTCGAGCAGGGCAAGGCGCCGTTCGCCAACCCGCGTAACGCCGCCGCCGGCAGCCTGCGCCAGAAGGACCCACGGATCACCGCGTCCCGGCCGCTGCGCCTGGTGGTGCACGGCATCGGTGCCCGGCGCGGCTTCCAGCCGGCCACCCAGTCCGAGTCGTACTCCGCGCTGCGGGCCTGGGGGCTGCCGACCAGCGACCGCTGGCGGGTGGTGCCCGACCTGGCCGGCGTCCGGGACTACATCGCGCACTACGCCGCGCACCGGCACGACGTGGAGCACGAGATCGACGGCGTGGTGGTCAAGGTCGACCCGGTGCCGATCCAGGGCCGGCTCGGCTCGACCAGCCGGGCGCCCCGCTGGGCGATCGCCTTCAAGTATCCGCCCGAGGAGGTCAACACCACGCTGCTCGACATCGAGGTCGAGGTGGGACGGACGGGTCGGGTCACGCCCCGGGCGCTGCTCCAGCCGGTGAAGGTGGCCGGCTCCACCGTCGCGTACGCGACCCTGCACAACGCCCGCGAGGTGGAGCGCAAGGGGGTGCTGATCGGCGACACGGTGGTGATCCGCAAGGCCGGCGACGTGATCCCCGAGGTGCTCGGCCCGGTGGTCGAGCTGCGTCCGCCCGACGCCCGGGTGTTCGTGATGCCCACCGTCTGCCCGGCCTGTGGCACCCCGCTCGCCCCGGCGAAGGAGGGCGACGTCGACATCCGTTGCCCCAACTCGCGCAGTTGTCCGGCGCAGTTGCGCGAACGGGTCTACCACCTGGCCGGGCGCAAGGTCTTCGACATCGAGGCGCTCGGCTACAAGAGCGCCGCCGCGCTGCTCGACGCGCAGGTCATCACCGACGAGGGCGACCTCTTCTCGCTCGCCGCCGAGCAGTTGGCCCGCTCGCCGTTCTTCGTCAACAAGGACGGCAGCCTCGGCAGCAACGCGGTCAAGCTGCTCGACAACCTCGCCGTCGCCAAGGAACGCGAGCTGTGGCGGGTGCTGGTGGCCCTCTCCATCCGGCACGTCGGGCCGACCGCCGCGCAGGCACTCGCGCGGCACTTCCGGTCGGTCGAGGCGATCGACGCCGCGTCCGAGGAGGAACTCTCCTCCGTCGACGGAGTCGGCCCCACCATCGCGGTGAGCATCCGGGAGTGGCTCGCCGTCGACTGGCACCGCGAGGTGATCCGCAAGTGGGCCGACGCGGGCGTCCGGATGGCCGAGGAGGCGCAGGGGGAGGGCCCGCGACCGCTGGAGGGGGTGACCGTGGTGGTCACCGGGACCCTGTCCGGTCACTCGCGGGACCAGGCCGCCGAGGCGATCCAGTCCCGGGGCGGCAAGGTCAGCGGCTCGGTGTCGAAGAAGACCGGCTTCGTGGTGGTCGGCGACAATCCCGGGTCCAAGGCGGACAAGGCGGCCGGGCTCAAGGTGCCGATCCTCGACGAGGAGGGCTTCCAGGTTCTGCTCGACTCCGGCCCGGAGGCGGCCCGCGCGATGGCCCGCGTCGAGGAGTGAAGCGGCACTTGCCGATCTTGCGGGGACTCGCCCGGATACCAACTTAATTACGACTACGACCGATTCGTGGCTGTCGTACCTGGTTTCCGGCCGTCGAGGGCGTTTCATGGGGACACGGCGCGTAAACCCACGCGTCGTGTCCTGTAGCGGGAGGTGTGATGGAGCCGCCCGATCCGCGCAACCTCGTCCCGCCCGGGCGTACCGCGCCGTTCTCGGTCTTCGTCGGCCTCGTGCTGGTCGTGGCCGTGCTGCTCTCCGTCGGGCCGATGGTCTCGTTCGCCGGAACGCTGCCCGACCTGCCGGCGGCGTTCTGGACGATGGCCGTGCTCGCCGTCGCCTGCGACGCGCGCCCGTTCCTGCCGCCCGGCCGGCGGCCCTCCTCGTCCGCGGTCTTCCCGTCGACCTGCTTCACCTTCGCCATCCTGCTCGGCTGGGGCCTCGGCCCGGCGGTCGCGGTGCAGGCGGTCGCCGTGCTGGTCTCCGGAGCCCGGATGCGGCACACCCCCTGGCGGGTCGCCTTCAACGCCGGGCAGTACGCCTGCGCGCTGGCCGCCGCGTACGCCGTCACCCGGCTCGGGCCGGGCGGCATCTTCGACGGCGGCCGTCTGGGGTGGACCGACATCGCCGCGATCGGCGGGGCCGGGGTGGCCTGGTTCGTGGTGAACTACGGGCTGGTGACCACGGCCGTCCGACTGCGCTTCGGCGAACGGTGGTGGCCCAACGCCCGCCACGGCCTGCCGTTCGAGCTGCTCTCCACCGGGTCCCTGCTGCTGCTCGCGCCGGTGCTGGTCACCGCCGCGCGGGCCAGTGCCGCCCTGGTGCCGCTGGTCCTGGTGCCGCTGTTCGCCGTTTACCGGATGGCCCGGCTCACCGTGGAACAGCACCAACTCGCCGCCCTCGACCCGCTGACCGGGCTGCCCAACCGAAAGGCGCTGCTCAGCGAGGTCAACGAGCAGGTCCACCGGCACGCCGAGCGCGCCGCACGCGGCGAGCCCGGCGCCCGCCTGGCCCTGCTCCTGATCGACCTGGACCGCTTCAAGAACGTCAACGACGCCCTCGGGCACGCCGTCGGCGACCGGCTGCTGGTCGAGGTGAGCGCCCGGCTGACCGATGTGGTGCCGGCGCCGGACCTGGTGGTCCGCCTCGGCGGCGACGAGTTCGCCATCGTGATGACCGGGGTGGACGACGTCACCGAGGCCCGTGCCCTCGCCGACCAGGTGGTGCGGGTCCTCGCCGAGCCGGTGCCGCTGGACGGGCTGCCGCTGGACGTCGGCGGCTCCATCGGCATCGCCCTGTACCCGGAGCACGGCGAGGACTTCGCCACCCTGATGCGCCACGCCGACGTGGCCATGTACGACGCCAAGCACCGCAACGACACGGTCGCCGTCTACACCGCGGAGTCCGACCACAACTCCGCCGAGCGGTTGGGCCTGCTGGCCGACCTGCGGCGGGTGCTGGACGCGGGCGCGGCGGCCCGTTCCGCCGCCGACACCCCGGGCGAGGCACCCGGGACGCGGGACGGGGACACCACGCCGGTGGTGCGCGGCGGGGACGGCGCGGCGCTGACCGCGAACCCGGTGGTGCGGCAGCGCGGTGCCGGCCGGTGGTTCCGTCGTCGTCACCGGCCGCCGGTGGTCGCGTCCGACGACGAGCTGATCGCCCGGATCGTGACCGGCGCGGACCCGATCCTGCGCCGGACCGCCCGGCCCGTCGACCC
>NZ_SISL01000379.1:0-5572 GCF_004307965.1 Verrucosispora sp. SN26_14.1
AGCGCTAGTCTCGTGGGCTCGGAGATGTGTATAAGAGAGGTTGCCGGCCGCCGCCCGCTTGCCCTGCTCCACGAGCTGCCGGATGCCGTCGGCCGGGTTGTCGGCCAACACCACGAACGAACCACCGTCGCCGTACGAGAGCAGCACCTTCTGCAACAGCGGGTACGCGTCGGTCTGGTTGCTCTTCACGTAGACCGGCTCGACGTAGAGCATGCCGTTGCCGAACGGCAGCGAGAGCAGGTTGCCGTACTGCACCTGGGCCTGGTTCGAGGAGAGCAGGTTCAGCTGCTGCCGGATGTTGGCGTTGTTGGTCATCTGCTGGTGCACCTGCACCGGGCCGGAGACCCGGGTCTGGTCGGGCAGTTCCAGCACCTGCAACCTCGGCCGCCCGTCCTGGTACGACGCCGAGATCAGCGCGGCCAGGTTCTGCCGGCCGTTCGGGGTGACCGCGCTGGTGAGCTGGAAGGTCGGCTGCTCCTGCCCGGGCATCTGCGTGTAGAGGTAGTACGGCGGCTGCTTGACCCCGCTGTCCGGCGCGTCCGGCACGTTCGGCACCTGCCAGAAGTCCTGGCCGGAGTAGAAGTCGCCGGGGTTCGTGACGTGGAACCGGGTCAGCAGGTTGCGCTGCACCTTGAACAGGTCGGCCGGGTAGCGGAAGTGGTCGGCCAGCGCCTGCGGGATCTCCTCGCGCGGCGTGATCAGGTCACCGCCGAAGGCCTTGTTCCACGCCTTGAGCACCGGGTCGTTCTCGTCGAACTCGTAGAGCCGGACCGTGCCGTCGTACGCGTCCACGGTCGCCTTGACCGAGTTGCGGATGTAGTTGACGTTCTCCCGGGCCAGCTGGATGGTGCCCCGGCCGGTCAGCTCGTCGGTGGTCTCCTGCTGGAGGTTGACCCGCTCGGCGTACGGGTAGGTGGCCGAGGTGGTGTAGCCGTCCACGATCCACTGCACCCGGCCGTCCACCACGGCGGGGTACGGGTCGCCGTCGAGCGTCAGGAAGGGCGCGACCTTCTCCACCCGGTCCCGGGGGTTCCGCACGTAGAGCAGCTTGGAGTTGTCGTTGACCGCCTCGGAGAGCAGGAAGTTCGGCTCCTGCTCCTTGATGGCGTAGAGCAGCCGCCGGGAGAACGACCCGACGTCCACGCCGCCCTCACCGGTGTAGGTGTAGTACGACTCGCGGCCCTCGCCGCTCTCGCCGGCCGGCCGGTCGAACTCCGCCGGGTTGGCGTCCTCGCTCGGCTTGCCGACGATGGCGTAGTCACCGTCCTGCATCCGCTCGCCGTAGTAGATCCGGGGCTGGCTGGCCGGGATCTGGTCGGTCGGCGAGGAGCAGGACTCCTGCGACCGCTCGCCGAGGAAGCCGGAGACGAAGAAGGGCTGGCCACCGCAGACGACCTGGTTCGCGGGGGCGGCCACCACGCCGAACCCGTGGGTGTAGACGGTGTGCCGGTTGATCCAGTTGCTCTGCTGGGCGGTCAGCTCGCCGTAGTTGATCTCACGTACGCCGACCACGTAGTCCTGGGTCTTGCCGTCGACCGTGTACCGGTCGATGTCCAGCTTGGGGCCGAAGTCGTAGAAGCCACGGACCTGCTGGAGCTGGGTGTAGGTCTCGCTGACCAGCTGCGGGTCGAGCAGACGGGCGTTGGGCACCACCGAGGTGTCGGTGGCCAGGTTCTCCGACGGCGTCAGGTTGCTGGCCGAGTACGCCGAGTTCTCGGCGATGTCCAACCCGTACGAGGCTCGGGTGGCGTCGATGCTGCGCTGGATGTACGGCGCCTCCTTGTCCCGGGCGCTCGGCTTGACCTCGAAGGTCTGCACCGCCCAGGGGTAGATGCCGCCGATCGCCACCGCCGAGACGCCGAGCAGCGCCAGCGAGATGCCCGGCCAGACCAGGTTCCGCATCCAGGCGTTGGAGAAGACGATGATCGCGATCGCCACCACCACGGAGATGTAGGCGAGGATCTCCTTCGCCGGCAGCAGCGCGTTGATGTCGGCGTACCCGGCGCCGTAGACACCGACGCCGTCGTTGTACTCCAGCAGCATCGACCGCCGGTCCAGCACGTACGCGACGGCCTTGAGCAGCACGAAGACCGCGACCAGCGAGCTCAGGTGAGCCCGGGCCGCCCCGCTCATCCGGTCGCCGACGCCCTGCAGGCGTACTCCACCGAAGAGGTAGTGCACGGCCAGCGAACCGATCAGCGCCAGCACCACCGCGGTGAAGCCCAGCCCGAGCAGGAAGCGCCAGAACGGCAACTGGAAGACGTAGAAGCCGACGTCCACACCGAACTCCGGGTCCTGCACGCCGAAGTCACCGCCGTGCAGGAAGAGCAGCCACTGGTTCCAGCGGCTCTGTGCGGACAGGCCGGCGAAGAGACCCACCACCACGGCGGCGGCGGCGATCCAGAGCCCGAGCCGGGGGCCGAGCAGCATCCGGTAGCGCTCCAGCGTCGCCTGCTCCGGCGAGTGCGGACGCATCCGGGGGCGCAGCCGCTGCGCCAGCCAGAGGTTGCCACCGACGATCAGACCCATCGCGACGGCGGCGGCCAGGAACAGCAGCAACCGGGTGACGATCACCCCACGGAAGACGGAGGTGTAGTCGACCTCGGAGAACCAGAGCCAGTCGGTCCAGGCCTGCACCCCCCAGCCGAGCAGGGTGAACAGGACGAACACTCCGATCAGCACCCCGATCGTGACGCGTCCGCGTCGGCTCATCCTCGGCAGGGGGCTGCTGCTACGCATGACCACTGTTGGCTCCGCACGCTCGTTATGATCGGCTCCGACCAGGCACCCAGAGTACGGGGTGTTCCTGAATGCGTTGTGGCAGGTCGCGCCGCGCAGCCGACACCCGGCCCGCGAGCGATCGCACCGACCCGAAGTCGGCCCAGGTCAAGAGCGTGGTCCCGGCGGGACGCCGGGTCGGTCCGGCAGTCAGCAGAGCGTCGGTTCGCCCCCGGCACGCAGCGTCTCCATCGCGCTGAGCGCCTCGTCGAGCGAACCCACCCGGACCAGCGGCAGGTCCGGCTGGCGGTTGGACACCGCCTCGGCGCAGTTGGCCGCCGGCACCAGGAACACCGTGGCGCCGGCCCGCTTCGCGCCGACCAGCTTCTGCGGGATGCCGCCGATCGGCCCGACCTGGCCGGAGTCGTCGATGGTGCCGGTGCCCGCGATGACCCGGCCGCCGGTCAGGTCCTCCGGCGTCAGCTTGTCGATGATCCCCAGGGCGAACATCAGCCCGGCGCTGGGCCCGCCGATGTCCTGGAGGTCGAAGGAGAGCGTGAACGGGTGCGGCTGCTGCTGCTCGATCTCGACCCCGATCCGCGGTCGGCCGTCCTGCTCCTGGGTGGTGATGGTGTCGGTGCGGGCGGCACCGTCTCGGGTGTACCCGACGCGGAGCGCGGTGCCCGCCGGCTTCGCCCTGACCAGCTCGGTCAACCGGCCGGCCAGCGGCACGGGCTCCCCGTCGACCGAGGTCACCACGTCACCGGGACGCAGCACTCCGGCGGCCGGTCCGTCGGCGGCGACGGTCTTGATCACGACCTGCACCTCGTACCCCAGCTCCCGCAGCGCGGCGGTCTCCGCGCTGGTCTGCGAGACCTGGAAGTCCTCGGCGTTGCGCTGCTCGACCTCCTCGCGGGTCTCGCCGGGCGGGTATACCAGCTCGCGCGGCACCACCGCCTGGTCGTCGGAGAGCCAGCCCTGAATGGCCGAGCGCAGCTTCACGGTCGGCTGCACACCCACCGTGGTCAGGCGCAGTTGCCCCGCCGAGTCGGAGGTCTCCCCGCCGGTGACCTGGATCACCTCCTTGCCGTCCTCCTGCCCGAGCGTGTCCACCGTCGGACCGGGACCGAGCACGACATAGGGGACGGGCGCGCCGAGCACCCCGATGCTGAGCAGAGCGGTGAGCAGAGCACCGAGGAGGACGGTCACGCCACGTCGTCTCATGCGCCAGAGCGTACCGAGCCGGTTCTCGGCCTCCGGGCGGCACGACGACGACTTCGCCCTCAGCGCAACTGCGGTGACGGCGACCAGGGGCACGGCGCGCGTACCGTAGAGCTCGTGCCTGATATTCCGTTCGGTTTCGCGCTCCCGGGTGGGCAGCCGCCCGACCCCAACGACCCCGCGCAGATGCAGCAGTTCATGTCGCAGTTGCAGCACCTGCTCTCCGCGCCGGGCAGCGGGCCGGTCAACTGGGATCTGGCCCGTCAGGTGGCGGCCAGTCAGCTCGCGGCGGCGGGCGACCCGGCGGTCTCGCCCTACGAGCGCAACGCGGTCGATGAGGCGCTGCGCATCGCCGACCTCTGGTTGGAGCCGGCGTCGGCCCTGCCCTCCGGCATCAAGACCACGGTGGCCTGGAACCGCAACGAGTGGATCTTCAAGACGCTGGACGTCTGGCGCAAGCTGTGCGACCCGGTGGCAAGCCGGATGGTCGGCGCGATGGGCGACCTGGTGCCGCCGGAGGCGCGCGCCCAGCTCGGCCCGATGCAGTCGATGGTGGCCACCCTCGGCGGTGCCCTCTTCGGCGGTCAGCTCGGTCAGGCGCTCGGGTCGCTGGCTGCGGAGGTGCTATCCGCCGGTGACATCGGCCTGCCGCTCGGCCCCGCCGGGACCGCCGCGTTGATCCCGGCCAACATCCGGGGTTACGGCGAGGGCCTGGAGCTGCCCGAGGACGAGGTACGCCTCTACGTCGCCCTGCGCGAGGCGGCCCACCAGCGACTCTTCGAGCACGTGCCGTGGCTGCGCGGGCACGTCCTCACCGCCGTGGAGACGTACGCGGCCGGGATCCGGGTCAACCGGGAGGCGATCGAGGAGGCGATGGGTCGGGTCGACCCGACCGACCCGGAGTCGATGCAGGCGATCGCCCTGGAGGGCATCTTCACGCCGGAGGACACCCCGGCACAGAAGGCGTCACTGGCCCGCCTGGAGACCGCTCTCGCCCTGGTCGAGGGCTGGGTCTGCCACGTGGTGGACGGTGCTGCGGACGGCCGGCTGCCGAACGTGGTCTCGCTCGGCGAGGCGTTCCGTCGGCGGCGGGCGGCGGGTGGACCGGCCGAGCAGACCTTCGCCGCCCTGGTCGGGCTGGAACTGCGCCCTCGCCGGCTGCGTGAGGCCGCCGCGCTCTGGGCGGCGCTCACCGAGCACCGGGGCATCGCCGGACGGGACGCCCTCTGGGGCCACCCCGACCTGCTGCCGTCCGACGCCGACTTCGCCGACCCGGTGGCCTTCGCCATGGCCGACATGGACCTGATGACCGAGCTGGAGAAGTTCGACTTCTCCGCTCCGGGCGGCCCGGAGGAGAAGATCCCGGGCGAGGTCGAGGGCAAGGGCCCGGACGGTCCGGAACGCCCCGACGACACCGAGGGCGACGACCGCCGCTCCTGACCCCGCCGCACGCGAGCATCGCCGGTCCGGCCTCAGCCGGACCGGCGGTGTGGGTCGCGCGTCAGCCGGTCCGGTCGGCGCCGGTGAGCAGGGCCCGGGTGTGTTCCCAGCCGTCCAGCGCGAGGTCGAGCCGGGCCAGGTCGGCCGGGCCGCGTAGCCGGTGCCAGGACGGGGTGACCGCGAGGTCGCCCGG
>NZ_SISL01000038.1:0-25947 GCF_004307965.1 Verrucosispora sp. SN26_14.1
CGTGGGCCGGGGCCGGGCCCGCGCCCGGCGCGCCGAGGGCGGCTGAGGACGGGGTGATGGGCCGGCGCGCCGAGGGCGGCAGCAGAGGACCGACGCGTCGAGGAACCCGTTCCGGAGAGTCGGGCTGAGGTCCGGTCTGCCCGGTGCGGTGCGGTGCGGTGCGGGTCCGGTCCGCCTGGTGCTGTGCCGGGTCCGGTCCGCCGGAAGACGGTGCGGGTTCGTCGACAGGTGCCGACACGACGCCGGGCCGGACCCTGGAGGCGGTCCGGCCCGGCGTCGGTCGGGGCGTCAGATCATCCAGCGGTGCCGCTGCACGAAGGGCAGGCGGGCCCAGATCCGCCCCAGACCCCAGGTGTGTCCGGCGTACGCGGCGGCGAGGGCGATCAGCGCCACCGCGTAGATCAGGTGGTAGTCGACCAGCGGGTTGGTCGAGCCGGTCGGGTCGCCAGCGGCGGTGAACCGGGCAAGCGGGAACTCGGCCAGCCACATCAGCGCCATCATCACGGTGCCCGAGGCGGCGGCGACGCGCAGCCCGACACCGGCCACCAGGGCGACGCCGATGGCGGCCAGACCGACCATGAACAGCACGTTGGCCCACCAGGTGCCGGCGATCGTGTGGGAGATCGACTGCAACGGGCCCACCTCCACGTTGGCGAGGAAGCCCCGGGTGGGGGAGCCACCGTTGATCCAGGCCCGCTCGGCCGGGGTGGCGTACCCGAAGCCGAAGGTCTTGTCGAGGAAGGCCCAGAGGAAGATCAGGCCGGTGGCGACCCGCAGCACGGCCAGCGCCCGCGCGGCGGTGACGGTGAGCATGGCGCCGGGCATCTCGGCGTGCTCCAGCGGCCGTTCGATCGATCGTCGGGTGCCGTGGTGGATGGTCATCGTCGCCTCCGCAGTCAGCTTCTTACGGGATCACCATCCCCCGCGCCGGGGCTCCGGCACCCGGGCCGGAACACCTGAGCCGGGCAGGACCAAGGTCCCGTCCCCGACAGGCCCCTCGGCGACCGGCACGTGCGCGGACCCGGCCCTCGCGGAGGCACCGGGCGAGGTCAGCCCTTGATGGTCCAGCGCTGCTTGGTGACCCATTCGGCGCCCGGTGCCACGGCCAGCTCGCGCCACTCGATGACCAGGAAGTCGGCACCCGGCACCCGGACCGGCTGGGCCAGTTCCAGGACGGCGAAGTGGTTCGGTTGGTTGTGCTCCAGTTCGTGCTGGCTGACTCCGGTGCTGCCACAGCCGGAGACGATCAGCGGGCGGGGCGTCACGCTGGAGTCGTTCTGCGGGATCCGCACCAGCGTCTCGCGCAGTTGCGGCTTGTGCTTGTGCCCGTGCAGCAGCAGCGAGAAGCCGAGCCGCTCCAGGCGCTGCTCCACCAGCCCGGCGTCGCGGACGGTGGACAGGTCGAGCACGACCGCGTCACCCCGTCGCGGCTCCAGCGGTTCGGGGAAGGGGTGCAGGTGGTGGTGCATGACCGCGACCCGTACGTTCTCCGGCGGCTCCTGCTCCAGCAGGTCCTTGACGATGTCGAGCTGACGCTTGCCGATGTAGCCGTAGTGGTTCTGGTCGTCCTCGAAGATGCAGGAGTTCAACCCGACGACGGTCATCGTCCGGTCGGTACGCCGATAGACGATCTCCCTCGCCTCCGGCCGGGTGCCCGAGGTCCGCAGGTCCCACTCGATGCGGGGATAGACCTCGTGGAACAGTTCCTCGCCATAGAACTGGTGCGCGAAGGTGAGGTAGTTGTCGAAGCGGTTGGCCCGGTTCGACTTGGTCTGGAGCCAGTCGATGTCGTGGTTGCCGGGGACCAGCACCACCTGGCTGCGGTCCATCCCGGTGTTCTCGCACAGCTCCGTGAGGAACTGCCGGACCAGGTCGAACTCGTCCTGCCGACCGGTGTAGGTGGAGTCGCCGGAGACCACCAGGACGGCGTCCGAGGCGGCGCAGCCCGACCGCTTGAGGGCGCCGTGGAACTCCCGGGTCAGCTCGACGCTGAGCCGGTCGGAGTTCTCGGTGTCGGCGAACCGGTGCACGTCGATGCGGCTGCCGTCCTCGGTGATCGATCCGAAGTGGACGTCGGAGATGTGGAAGATCATCCGACGAGGGAAGTCCGGATCGGTCGCCGGTGCGCCCCGCTCCTCCACGGTCGTGGACGCCGGGTCCCTGGCCCCGTCGACGAGCCAGCGCGCGAAACCGTCCGCGTCGCGCAGCGGCAGGCCGTTGGCGTGCAGCATGAGAATCTGGTCGGCGGTCGACTCCAGGTGCAGCCGTTCCGCGCCGTACCGGACCGCCGCCCGGCCGAAGCGGCGGGCCGCCTCCACGTCGCCCAGCACGAAGTGTGCCTCGGCCCGGACCAGGTTCGCCCAGGAGTCGGTCTCCTGCCCGGGGCGGGAGTCGATCTCGTCGAGCAACTGCCGGTACCGGGCGAGCGCCGGTTCGGGGTTGCCGGGATCGGCGATGGCCAGCATGCCGGCGCAGGCCACCGCGAGGTACAACGAGGTGGGGGAGAGGGTGGCACCCTGCTGGTAGAGGCGCAGCGCCTCGGCGTACCGGCCCTGACGTTTCAGTGCGCCGCCGAGCATGCCGAGCGTCTCCGGGTCCGAGGGGTTCAGCTCGTACGCCCGGTTCAGCGCCACCTCGGCCGCGTCGAGCCGGGTCAGCTTGCGCAGGTAGAAGCCGCGCTGCCGGTGCACCTCCCAGTCGCCGTCAGCCTCAGGGAAGGCGGCGTCGAGGACCTGCACCGCGCTGGCGTAGTCGCCCTCGGCGGCCAACCGGTTGCTCAACGACAGCAACGCCCCGGTCGGCAGGTCACCCGACTGCCGCGCCCAGTGCCAGACCGCGAGCAACTGCTCGATGTTGCGGCTCCGCTCGATCTTGTGGTGCAGTTCCTGCTCGAAGGCGACCCGGTCGGTACGCGGATGGAAGTTCAACCCGAGGTCGCTCAACGCGTCCCGGACCGGATTGTGGACGTGCGGGCTGTCCGAGATGAGCGCCTCGCGGTACGCGAACCGGAACCGTGGATCCTGGTCGAACTGTGGGCTGTAGAAGAGCACCCGCTGGCTTTTCAGATCGAACGGCAACTCGGTGCCGTGCACCGCGACGAGAATCGTCTTGCCCGGCGAGATGGCCTGCCGCACGCCCAACTCGTAGTAGACGCTGCCGTTGGGCGAGCTGATGTCGGCGACCACCACGTCGGCGGCCTGGAGGTGCCGGAACGCCTGGTTGACGATGGTGCCCGGCTCGGTGATCTCGTCGGCGCGGAACACCGACCACCCGGCGTCCTGAGCCACCGGGCGCAGGATCCCGTGATAGAAGCGGTCGAAGTCGTGCATCAGGCCGGAGGGCAGCCGCTTCAGACCGAACGGCATGATGACGAAGAGTTTCTTGGCGCCCGAGATGTTCGACATCCACGTTCCGATCGTGCTGGTCAGGTGTGGCTCTCGAAAAGGCCCTTGCCGTTGACCCGGACCAGGGTCGCCAACTCGCTGAAATCAGCGTATTCGTAGACCCGGATTCGGGGTATGTCCGGATGATTGGAGTTGGCCGCTCCCCGGAGGAGGAACGGCAGCACCGCGGACGTGTGTCTGAAATAGATGGACGGTGTGCGCAGGGCGATCGCCACCCCGGCCTCGACCAGCGCGCTCGACGGATTCGACACGGGCAGCACCAGCAGGAAGTGTCGACTGTGGGTCAGCGCCCGCAACTCGTCCCGGAACCCCAGGTCGACGGCGGGGAAGTCGGCGATCTCGGGACGGTCCCGTCCGGCGTAGTAGCAGCTCAGCCCGGCGCGCTGCTCGATCTCCCGGATCAGCGTCATGATCTGTCGGCGGTGGGCCGGGTACTCCGACTTTGGCAGGGAGGCCATCGGCGTCGAGACGAAGACGTCGAACTCCGGTCCGTCACCGGCCAGGGATCGTCGGCGTACGGTGGCGACCACCGCGACCGTCGCGCCGGTAACGGCCACCCCGGCGAGGAACGACACCACCGCGACCGCGACCGCTCCGCCCTGCCCGGCGAGCAACGGCACCGCGCCCTGCACGACCGCCACCGCCACCGTGGCCGAGGCCGCGATCGCCGCACCACCGTAGGACGCCTTCTCGGTGGCCGAGATCCGCGACCACCGTACGTTCACCCGGGGCACCGGCAGCCCTTCCGCAGAGTGGCGAGGTGCTCACAGCATAGTGTCGGCACGCATCCCCGTACTGACCGCCGATCGGGGGTCGTCACGGCCCGGAAGGGCGATCCGACCTTGGTCGGTGCGTGTCCGGTGCTGCCCGCTGGGCGCGAAAAAGGCCGCTGACCGGGAATTTCTGGTCAACGGCCTTGCTCGTGCTGGTCTGCTCTGGTGCCCCCGGCAGGATTCGAACCTGCGCCCCCGCCTCCGGAGGGCGGTGCTCTATCCCCTGAGCTACGGGGGCTCAGCGACTGGAGAAGACTAGCAAACCCGCCCCCCGATCGCCGAACCGGCACCCCGACCCACCCCGCGCCCGCCTCGCGCCCCACCCTGCGCCCCACCCCGCGCCCTCACCCCGCCTAACCCCGGTGATCATGGAGTTGTGGCGACCTTTTAACCCTTCATGTGGGCTTTTGCGGGTGCCACAACTCCATGATCGACGTCAGGCTGGTGGGCGGACGAGGACGGGATGGGACGGGGCGGGGCGGGGACGGGGTGGGGTGGGTCAGGCGGCTTGGGCTCGGCCGCAGCTCGGGAGGGGGTGCGGCACGATGCGTCGGGGGAGGCGGCGGGGCCACTCGTTGCGGGCCCAGGAGCCGTCCACGATCAGGTGCACGGTGCGCTGCTCGGTGCCGCTGAGGCGGAGCACGAAGTCCCGGGGTAGTGCCGGATCCACCGACGGCGTGGTGACCATGAACCGCACCCGGCCGCGCGAGGAGACCGCCGAGATCACGTCGGCTGCCGGCATGGTGCCCCGGAGGCGTACCCGGCCGAGCCAGTAGACCTCGGCGAGGTGCTCCTGGGCGGCCCGGGTGATGGCCGGGTACTCGCCGCGTACCCACCGCTCGACCGCGCCGACGCAGAGCCCGCAGGCGCGCTCGCGCGGCTCGCGGGGGCCCAGCCCCCAGGCCCGCAGGTACGCCCCGACGACCCCGGCGTCCAGGGTCAGCCCGAAGTGCTGCTCGATCAGGGTGTGCAGACTCTGGCGAGTCCAGAGTTCCTCGTCCAGCCCGAACTCGTCGGGGTGGACGCCCCGCAGGGTGTCGATGAGTTCCAGCTCCTGCTCGCGGCTGAGCGCTCCCGACTCGCTCTGCCGCTGTCCGCGACGGACGGCTGCCACCGTCCCGTCACCGCCGATGGTGTGGCGTCGGCACCAGCTGGTGACCGAACGCCGTGCGTCTCTGAGTGCAACCCCCACGTCCTGCGCAACGAGCCCGAATCCCAACTGGTCACGATATGTGGGGAGAAAGGTTGTCAAGCTCAGTAAATAGCTCAGATGTGTCAAATCGGATGATAGTGGATGTGGATCATCTAGGGCGGTCGGGCGGTCGGCGGGACGGCAGGTCCGGTTGACGCCGGAGCGGCCCGACGCGACGTGGTGGCGGTGCGCGTCGGGCCACTCCCGGTAGCTCGTTCCGGTCAGACGTAGAAGCTGTAGCTCGGGCTGGTCGAGGTGGTGTGTGCCGCTCCGGTGCTGGTGTAGATGGTGACGATGGTCCGACCGGTCTTCCAACTCGGCGGCAGGCTGGAGACCGGCTGGTACCAGCAGCAGTGCCGGCCCGAACTGGTCAGGCGCGCCTTGTTGACCTTCTGGTGACGGGTGCCGTTGATCTCGATCCACACCGAGTAGCTGTAGTAGCTGCTGTCGGGCGTGCGGTTGAAGTAGAAGTCGGCCCGGGCGTTGCTGTTGCCGTTGGGATGGTCGAAGCAGGCGCCGACCGTCGCGTTGCTCTGGTCGCAGCCGCCGATCGCGAACGCCGGTGACGCGGTGGCCACCGTCGTGCCGCCCACGGCCAGGGCGATCACGGCGAGATACCGGGCGAGATGCTTGAGCATGTGTTCTGCCCTTCGGTGAGTGGTCCTGACGCGCACCGGGAAGGTCCGGTGCGTCCTGTCCGGCCGAGTTTCGCCGGGTCGGCTACGCGTTCACTACGAAGCCGCTAAGCGGATTTCATCGATGGGATGCGTCATCAGGCGGTACGTGGTCGATGAGCGCCTGTATCGACCGACGTCACTGAAATGGGTCGGTGCTCGGCCTCAGCGGATGGTTATTCTGGCGCTGGCCACGGCACAGGTGGTCAGATCGGCAACGGGGGCCGTGATGAAGTGGAAGCTTCTCGGGCCGGTAGCGGTGTGCCTGGACGATCGGCAGGTTCGCCTCACCCGGCCCCGACAGCGGGCAGTGCTCGCCTGTCTCCTACTCAATGCGAATCGGGTCGTCCACACAGACCACCTCGTCGACGCCCTCTGGGCGCACGCGCCGCCGCCCACCGCCCGGGTGCAGGTGCAGGCGGGGGTGTCCGGACTTCGCCGGGCGCTGGCGATCGGGGCGGAGGACGGCACGCTGGTGAGCGAGGCGGGCGGCTACCGGATCGTGGTGGCCGACGGGGAGTTGGACCATGCGGAGTTCGTGCAGTGCACCGAGACCGCCCAGTCGTACGCGGCGGCCGGCCGGAGTGAGGAAGCGGCCGACCTGCTCCGGTCCGCGCTGGCGCTCTGGCGCGGCGCGCCGTTGGGCGGCGCCAACGGCGCGTTCGTGGCGGGCGCGGTGGCGGCACTGGAGGAACAGCGCCTGGCGGCGTACGAGGACCTCGCCGACATCGAGCTGAGCCTGGGACGGCACACCCGACTCGTCGTGGAGTTGTCCACCATGGTCGGCGCCAATCCGCTGCGCGAGCGCCTCGTCGCGCAGCTGGTGGTCGCCCTGGCCGGTGCCGGTCAACAGGCGCAGGCCCTTCAGGTCTACGAGGAGGCCAAGCTCCGGCTCGCCGACGAACTCGGGTTGGAGCCCGGGCCGCGGCTCACCGCCGCGCAGCTCAGCGTGCTGCGCCAGCAGGTGCCGACCAGTTCCGCGACGACGTCGTCCGCCGTCCCGGTTGCCGTCGGGGCTAGCCGGCCGAGGCCGGCGCAACTCCTGCCGGACCCGACCCTGTTCGTCGGTCGGGCCGACCAGTTGCGGGAACTCGACCGGGTGTTGCTCACCGACTCCGGCTGCTCGCGCCCGGTCGTGCTCGCGGGCGCGGCCGGTGCCGGCAAGACCGCTCTCGCTCTGCGATGGGCGCACCGGTCACTCGATCGCTTCCCGGACGGCCAGCTCCATCTCGATCTCGGCGGTCGGGCCGGCGATGGATGCCTGGACCCGACTCTCGCGCTCGGCATGTTGCTGCGGTCGTTGGGCGTGCCCGCCGACCAGGTGCCGACCGGCCGCGCCGAGGCCGGCAACCTCTACCGTTCGTTGCTCGCCGGCCGACGACTGTTGCTCATGTTCGAGGATGTCGAGTCGGCGGACCAGGTTCGTCCGCTGCTGCCCGGGTCGGCGAGCTGCGCCGTGCTGATCACCAGCCGGGACCGGCTGACCGGTCTGGTCGCCCGGGAGGGCGCGCACCCGATGCCGGTCGGCACGCTCGCACCGGAGGAGGCCCGGGCGCTGCTCACCTCGCTGCTCGGCGAGCAGCGGTTGGCCGGCGAGCCGGCGGGAACGGTGGATGCCCTGGCCGGGGCATGCGCGTACCTGCCGCTCGCCCTCCGGGTGGCCGCCGCCACGCTGATCGGGCAGCCTCGGCGCTCCGTCGGCGCCAAGGTCGCCGAGTTGCGCCGGGGGGACGCCCTGGCCGCGCTGGCCATCGACGACGCCGATCGCTCTCTGATCGAGGCGGCGTTCGACCGCTCCTACCAGGCGCTGCCGAAGCCCGCCCGATGGCTGTTCCGGTGCCTGGGGCTGATGCCGGTCGACCGGTTCACCGTCAAGACGGCGGCGGGCATGGTCGGCGTCAGTCCTCGGGTGGTACGGCGGCTGCTGGAGGACCTGGTGAACGCCCAATTGGTCCGCGAGGATGCCGCCGGCCTGTTCCACATCCACCGGCTCTACCGGTTGTACGCCCGCAAGCGCCTCGGTCAGAGCCGACCGGCCGGGATGACCGACGTGCCCGGCGGACGTCGGCTGCGGGTGGTGCCGAGGAGACCGGGACCACCGTGGGACCTACGGGTCGCCGGCTGACCTGCGGACGGGCGAGGGGCCCGGCCGGTGTTCCGGCGGGGCCCCTCTCCGGTCGTACACGTGTCGCGGCGGTCGCGGACCGTCCCGGTATCAGCCGGCGGCCTGCTGGAGTTTCCGGAGCTCGTTGATCTCCTTCTGCTGCGCCTGCTTCATGGCCTCGGCCATCCGGACCACCTCGGCCCGGTCGGACGTCTTGAGGAGCCCGTCGACCATGTGGATCCCGCCGAGGTGGTGCTTGATGATCAGGTCGATGAAGAGACGGTCGACCTCGGCACCCTGGGCCTCGTGGAGCTGGGTGATCTGCTCCCGGGTGGCCATGCCGGGCATCAGCCCGTTCGCGTCCACCCGTACGCCGTCCGGCATCCACTCCATCGCCGGCCGGGTGCCGGTGGGCAGCAGGTCCCACTCCTGCAACCAGCGCTGCATGTGCCCGATCTGCGCCTGCTGGGTGAGGGCCATGTCGTACCCCATCTGCCGGATCGCCGGATCCTGCCCCTTGGCGTACGCGAGCATGGCCATCTCGACCGCCTGCGCGTGGTGCCGGGACATGTCCCGGGCGAAGCCGGCCTCGGCCGACTCCTCACCCGGCGTCCGCCCGGCGGCCAGCGTGGCAGCCGTCCACCCGACGGCGAGCAGCATCAGCGCGGTCACGGCCAGCGTCAGATACCGCAGGGTCCGGGAGGCCGGGCGGGGTGCTGCCCCGCCCGTCTGCTCGGTCACCGGTGGGTCCTGCACGGCGGTGGGCATGTCAGCCGCCCTGCGTGGGCTGCATCTCGCGCGGCTCGGTGCCGGTGCCGGTGGTGTAGTTGCCGGAGGAGCAGGGCACGCCCGGCTCCATCGAGGCGTTCTGTGCCAGCACGGTGGCGAACTCCTTCAGCCGGGAGTCGCCGGCGTCGTCGACCTTGAGCTGGTAGCCCCACGCCTGGATCGAGACGGGCTTGTCGAGGCCCTCGTAGGGGCTCATCAGCATGAAGTCGTTGCCGCGGATGATGTCGGCGAGCTTCGCCACGTCCGCCTCGGGCAGGTCGGGGCGGTAGGTGATCCAGACCGCGCCGTGCTCCAGGCTGTGCAGCGCGTGCTCGTTGGCGATCGGCGCGGTGTAGACGTCACCCTGGCAGCGCTGCCACGTGTTGTTGTGCGGGCCGCCGACCGGCGGGCTGTGCGGGTACTCGATCTTGCCGGCCCGGTGCTCCTGGTTGGCGATGCTCTCCGGGTCGCTCTCCCGGAAGTTGACGACGCCGTCGATCGCCGCAGCCTTGTCCTGCCACGACTGGCTGCCCTTGAAGGTCGCCCAGGCGCCGAAGCCGATGATCGAGGTGGCGAGCACGCCCACGGCGACGAAGAGGGCGATCGGCCCCCAGGAGCGCCCCTGGCTGACCTTCACCGGGGTGATCGGCTTGCGGGGGCCCTTGCCACCGCCGGAGCGGGGGGTCGCCGGCTTGCCGGACCCGGTCTTGTCGCCGGTCGGCTTGTCGCCGGCGGCCGGCCGACCAGCCGCCGGCTTCTTACCGGTGCTGACCACGGTCGGGCGGCGCTGCGGGCCGCCCGGGGTGCTGATGCTCATCGTGCCTCGTCAGGTCGGTCGGTCAGAGGAGTCCGGCGGCCCAGCCCCCGATGCCGGGTCGCCGCCGCGGGGACCGAGTCTACCCCCGATAACATGGTTCGGTGACTCCCGCTGAACTCGCCGAAGCCGTCCTGGCCGCCGCTCACGCCGTCTTCACCGACCGGGGGCTGGACCGCTCCGCGCTGCCGGAGCACACGACGGTCGAGCGGCCCCGCAACCCCGAGCACGGCGACTACGCCTCCACGCTGGCGCTCCAGCTCAGCAAGAAGGTGGGCGTACCGCCCCGCGAGCTGGCCACCGGGCTCGCCGCCGCGCTGGGCAGCACGGCGGGGGTCAAGTCGGTGGAGATCGCCGGCCCCGGCTTCCTCAACATCCGGCTGGACGCCGCCGCCGCCGGCCAGCTCGCCCGGAGCATCATCGAGGCGGGCGAGGAGTACGGCCGTGGCGACCGGCTCGCCGGCCTGAAGGTCAACCTGGAGTTCGTCTCGGCCAACCCGACCGGACCGGTGCACATCGGCGGCGTGCGGTGGGCGGCGGTCGGCGACGCGCTGAGCCGCCTGCTGCGGGCCGCCGGTGCCGAGGTCGGTACGGAGTACTACTTCAACGACGCCGGTTCCCAGATCGACCGGTTCGCCCGCTCGCTGCTCGCCGCCGCCCGGGGCGAGGCGGCGCCGGAGGACGGCTACGGCGGGGCGTACATCGCGGAGATCGCCGCCGAGGTCACCACCCGGCGGCCGGAGGTGCTGTCGCTCGACGAGACCGCCGCCCAGGAGGTTTTCCGGGTGGAGGGCGTCGCGCTGATGTTCGAGGAGATCAAGTCCTCGCTGCGCGACTTCGGGGTGGAGTTCGACACCTACTTCAACGAGAAGGACCTGCACGACCGGGGTGAGCTGGAGCACGCCCTGACCCGGCTGCGCGAGCAGGGGCACGTCTTCGACGCCGACGGCGCGACCTGGCTGCGCACCACCGACTTCGGTGACGACAAGGACCGGGTGCTGCGCAAGTCCAACGGCGAGTGGACGTACTTCGCCGCCGACTGCGCCTACTACCTGGACAAGCGGGAGCGCGGCTTCGACCGGGTCGTGATCATGCTGGGCGCGGACCACCACGGCTACATCGGCCGGATGAAGGCGATGGCCGCCTGCTTCGGCGACGAGCCGGAGCAGACCCTGGAGATCCTCATCGGCCAGCTTGTCAACCTGGTGCGCGACGGCGCCCCGGTGCGGATGAGCAAGCGCGCCGGCACCGTGATCACCCTGGAGGACCTGGTCGACGCCATCGGGGTGGACGCCTCCCGGTACGCGCTGGCCCGCTACTCCAGCGACTCGCCCATCGACATCGACATCGAGTTGTGGACCCGGGCCACCCGCGACAACCCGGTCTACTACGTACAGTACGTGGCGGCCCGGACGGCCAACGTCGCGCGCAACGCCGCCGAGGTCGGGCTGACCCGGGGCGACACCGGCTCGTTCCGGCCCGAGCTGCTCGACCACGACAAGGAGAACGAGCTGCTCAAGGCGCTCGCCGAGTTCCCCGCCGTGGTGGCCGCCGCCGCCGAGCTGCGCGAGCCGCACCGGGTGGCCCGCTACCTGGAGGACCTGGCCGGGGCGTACCACCGGTTCTATGACAACTGCCGGGTCCTGCCCCGGGGCGACGAGGAGATCACCGACCTGCACCGGGCCCGGCTCTGGCTGAACGACGCGACCCGGGTGGTCATCGCCAACGGCCTGCGCCTGCTCGGCGTCTCGGCCCCCGAGAGGATGTGACCGATGCGCGCTCACGAGGCCGGTGCGCTGCACGGTGACATCGGCAACCGGGGGCCGTCGTGGCTGCGTGCCCCGGCCGACGTCAACGCCCTGGTGCCGCGCCTGTGGCCGCGCACGACCCGGCGCGGCGACGACGGCGCGCTGGTCGTCGCCGGCCTGGACGTCCGCGACCTGGCCGCCCGGTTCGGCACCCCGGTGTACGTGCTGGACGAGGAGGACCTGCGGTCGCGCTGCCGCGACTTCCGGGACGCCTTTCCGGACGAGGACGTCTACTACGCGGGCAAGGCGTTCCTCTGCCGGGCGGTGGTCCGGATGATCGCCGAGGAGGGCCTCTTCCTCGACGTGTGCAGCGGCGGGGAGCTGGCCGTGGCGCTGGCCGGCGGGATGGATCCGGCGCGGATCGGTTTCCACGGCAACAACAAGTCCGTGGCCGAGCTGACCCGGGCGTTGGACGCCGGGGTAGGCCGGATCATCGTCGACTCGTCCGCCGAGATCGACCGGCTCACCGCGCTGGCCCGCGAGCGGGGCGTCCGGCCCCGGGTGATGATCCGGGTCACCGTCGGCGTGGAGGCGCACACCCACGAGTTCATCGCCACCGCGCACGAGGACCAGAAGTTCGGCTTCTCGCTGGCCGGAGGCGCGGCGAGCGCGGCGGCGCTGCGCATCCTCGACGAGGACGTGCTGGAACTGCGCGGCCTGCACTCGCACATCGGTTCGCAGATCTTCGACACCAGCGGCTTCGAGGTCTCCGCCCGCCGGGTGCTCGCGCTCCAGGCGCAGATCCGCGACGCCCGTGGCGTCGAGCTGCCGGAGCTGGACCTCGGCGGCGGCTTCGGCATCGCGTACACCACCCAGGACGCCCCCTCGACCCCGCACGAGCTGGCCAAGCGGCTGCGCCGGATCGTCGACGCGGAGTGCGCCGCGGAGCGGCTGGCCGTGCCGCGCGTCTCGATCGAGCCGGGTCGGGCGATCGTCGGCCCGGCCGTGTTCACCCTCTACGAGGTGGGCACCGTGAAGTCCGTGCTGGTCGGCGCCGGTGGTGACGCGGCCGACGGGCACCGTGCCTACGTCAGCGTCGACGGGGGGATGAGCGACAACATCCGGACCGCGCTCTACGACGCCGCGTACTCGGCGACGCTGGCCTCCCGGGCGACCTCCGCCGGGTCGATGCTCGCCCGCGTGGTGGGAAAGCATTGTGAGTCCGGGGACATCCTGGTGAAGGATGAATTCCTGCCCGCCGACGTGCAGCCCGGAGATCTTGTCGCGGTGCCGGGCACCGGTGCCTACTGCCGCAGCATGGCCAGCAACTACAACCACGTGCCCCGCCCCCCGGTGGTCGCGGTGCGGAACGGCCAGGCCCGGCTGATCGTTCGACGGGAGACCGAAGAGGACCTGCTCGCCTTGGATGTGGGATGAATCAACCTGTGCGCCTGGCCCTGCTCGGCTGCGGCACCGTCGGCGCCGAGGTGGTGCGGCTGCTGCACGTGCAGTCCGCCGACCTCGCCGCCCGGATCGGTGCTCCGCTGGAGATCGCCGGCATCGCGGTACGCCGGCTCGGGCGTGACCGTGGTGACCTGCCGGTCGATCCGGCCCTGTTCACCACCGACGCGCTCGGGCTGATCAAGCGCGACGACGTGGACGTGGTCGTGGAGGTGGTCGGCGGCATCGAACCGGCGCGTGGCTGGCTGGTCGAGGCGCTGCGGGCCGGCAAGAGCGTGGTCACCGCCAACAAGGCGCTGCTCGCCGAGGACGGCGGCACGCTGCACGACGCGGCGGCCGAGGGCGACGCGGACCTCTACTACGAGGCCTCGGTGGCCGGGGCGATCCCGCTGCTGCGCCCGCTGCGCGAGTCGCTGCACGGTGACCGGATCACCCGGGTCACCGGCATCGTCAACGGCACCACCAACTTCATCCTCTCCGCCATGCACGCCACCGGCGCCGGCTTCGCCGAGGCGCTGGAGGAGGCCACCGAGCTGGGGTACGCGGAGGCCGACCCGACCGCCGACGTGGAGGGCTTCGACGCGGCGGCCAAGGCGGCGATCCTCGCCTCGCTGGCCTTCCACACCCGGGTCGGTGCCGACGACGTGCACCGTGAGGGCATCACCGAGGTGACCGCCGCCGACGTGGCCAGCGCGAAGGCGATGGGGTGCACGATCAAGCTGCTCTGCATCGCCGCGCGCGGTGCCGACGGGCAGGGCCGCGAGACGGTCAGCGTCCGGGTCCATCCGGCGATGATCCCGCTGAGCCACCCGCTGGCCGGCGTCGGCGACGCGTTCAACGCGGTCTTCGTCGAGGCCGACGCGGCCGGGCAGTTGATGTTCTACGGCCGGGGCGCGGGAGGGTCGCCGACCGCCAGCGCGGTGCTGGGCGACGTGGTCGCGGTGGCCCGCAACCGGCTGGCCGGGGTCCGGGCGGCCAGCGAGTCCGCCTATGCCGACCTGCCGGTACGCCCGATGGGCGAGGCGCTCACCCGCTACCACATCAGTCTCGACGTGGCCGACCGTCCGGGTGTGCTGGAGGCGGTGGCCGGGGTGTTCGCCCGCCACGACGTCTCGATCGCCACCGTGCGGCAGGGGCCGGCCGGCGGCGGTACCGGGGGAGCGGGCGAGGCGATCCTGGTCATCGTGACCCACGTGGCGCCGGACGCGGCGCTCGCGGCGACCGTCGGCGAACTGCGCGGGCTCGATATCGTCCGTTCGGTGGCGAGCGTGCTGCGGGTCGAGGGGGGCTCGTGAGCGGGCGGACCGGATGGGTGCGGCTCCCGGCCGGTGGTGACCGGTGACGGGTACGAGAGGCGAGGAGAGCGGCATGTGGCGGGGTCTGATCGAGGCGTACCGGGACCGGCTGCCGGTCACCGACGCCACGCCGGTCGTCACGCTGCACGAGGGGAACACGCCGCTGCTGCCCGCGCCGGTGCTCTCCGCGCGGCTCGGCTGCGACGTCTACCTCAAGGTGGAGGGCGCCAACCCGACCGGTTCGTTCAAGGACCGGGGCATGACGATGGCCGTCTCCAAGGCGGTCGAGGCGGGTAACAAGGCGATCATCTGCGCCTCCACCGGCAACACCAGTGCCTCCGCCGCCGCGTACGCGGCCCGCGCCGGGGTGACCTGCGCGGTGCTGGTGCCGCAGGGCAAGATCGCCCTCGGCAAGCTGGCCCAGGCTCTGGTGCACGGCGCGAAGCTGCTCCAGGTCACCGGCAACTTCGACGACTGTCTGGCACTCGCCGCCAAGCTCGCCCAGGACTACCCGGTGGCGCTGGTCAACTCGGTCAACATCGATCGGCTGCACGGTCAGAAGACGGCCGCGTTCGAGATCGTGGAGGCGCTCGGCGACGCGCCGGACATCCACTGCCTGCCGGTCGGCAACGCCGGCAACATCTCCGCGTACTGGATGGGCTACGGCGAGGACGCCGCCGCCGGCAACGCCACCCGCACCCCGAAGATGTACGGCTTCCAGGCCGCCGGTGCCGCACCGATCGTGACCGGGCAGGTGGTGCCCGAGCCGTCCACGATCGCCACCGCGATCCGGATCGGCAACCCGGCGAGCTGGACGAAGGCGTTGGACGCCCGGGACGCCAGCGGCGGCCTGATCGAGTCGGTCACCGACCGGGAGATCCTGACCGCGTACCGCCTGCTGGCCCGGGAGGTCGGCGTCTTCGTGGAACTGGGCAGCGCGGCCAGCGTGGCGGGTCTGTTGCAGCAGGCCGCCGCCGGGCGGGTGCCGGCCGGTTCCACCGTGGTCTGCACGGTCACCGGGCACGGTCTGAAGGATCCGGAGTGGGCGATCACCACGGCTCCGGCGCCGGTCACCATCGCCAACGACCCGCTCGCCGCCGCCCGTTCGCTCGATCTCGCCTGAGGCAGCCAAACCGACACTTGCTCCTTTATGGGCATTTTGGTCGCAAAGGCGTCTTCTGGCGGTACAACTATGGGGTGGCTACCGACCCGGTGGCTGCCGAGGCTCGGCGGACACCCGACGCGACAGGCGTCGCGCCCGTGGTGGCCGCGCAGTCACGGACCTCCTACCTGGACCTGCTGCGCGCGGCGGCACTGGCCCGGGTGCTGCTGTACCACGCCACCGGGTGGCTGTGGCTGAGCCTGCTGGTGCCGGCGATGGGCGTCATGTTCGGCGTCGCCGGCGCGTTGCTCGCCGCGTCGCTGGACCGGTACGGCACCCGTGCCGTCGGCCGTCGGATGCGGCGGCTGCTGGTGCCGTTCTGGGCCTTCGGCGCGACGGTGCTGGTGCTGGTGGCCGTCGCCGGTCAGGTCTCCGGCACGCCGAGCGGGTTCGGTTGGGGCGACGTCTGCTGGTGGCTGCTGCCGCTGCGGGTGCCGTCGGCCGGCGCGATGTCCTGGGGGTGGGCGTTCACCGTCGGCCTCTGGTACGTCTCGACGTACCTGTGGCTGACCCTGCTCTCACCGCTGCTCCTGCCGTTGTACCGCCGCTGGCCGTGGCCCGTGCTGGCGGCGGCCACCGCCCTGCCGGTGTGCGCTCATCTCGCCGGGGTGACCCAGTTCTACTTCGTCGTGTCGTACCTGCCCTGCTGGCTGCTCGGTTTCGCCTACCACGACGGACTGCTGCGGCGGGTGCCGGCCCGCCTCTACCACGGTCTGGTCCTGGTGCTGGCCACCGTCGGTGGCACCTGGGTGCTGCTCGCCGCCACCACGGGTGCGCCGGGCGAGCTCAACCACATCCCGGCCGGTTCCACCATCTGGTCGATGGCCTGGGTCGCGGCGCTGTTGCGGTGGGCCCCCCGGTCGACCGCCGTTGCCCGGTCGACCGGGGAGGTCCGGCCGACGCGGGGCGGCGGGCTGCTGCGCCTGGTCAACGCCCGGGCGCTCACCGTCTATCTGTGGCACATCCCGGCCAGTGCGGCGATCACCGCCCTGCTCATGCCGTGGCTCTCCTTCGACTCCGTCGCCCACGTGGGGATACGGCTGGTCGGGATGGTCCTGCTGACGGCCGTCGCGGCGCTGGCCGTCGGGTGGATCGAGGACCTCGCCGCCCGGCGGCGTCCACGGCTGCTGCGGGTGGGCGCCCCGGCGGTGTCCCGCTCGACGCGCCGTGGTGGTGCGGGCGTGCCGCGTGGACGGACCGCCGTCGACGGGCCGATGCCGCCGGTCGGGGCTGAACGAGGGTGAGCCGGCGGAGGGTCAGCCCCGGGGTGCGACAGCGCCGGCGACGGTCCGGATGACCAGGCCGAGGGCCTCGTGCCGGGAGACCTCGTGGGAGGCCAGGTAGCTCCAGCCGGCGTAGAGCTGGGACCAGAGCACCGACTGCACCCACGGCGCGGGCAGCGCCGGGTCGATGCTGCCGTCGGCGTGGCCGCGCGCGATCATCGCGTAGAAGTCGTCGTCGCAGACCTCGGTGCCCCAGATCGGGTCCTCGATGATCGTCGGCTCGGCGAAGACGAGCGAGAGCAGGTCACCCAGGTCGAAGTACTCCGCGCAGAGACGGAGCAGCGCCTCGGCGCCGGTGCCGTCGGCCAGGCGGGCGCGTCCGGTGGCCTCGATGAGCCGGTTCGCGCCTTCGGCGGCCACGGCGGCCAGCAGGTCGGAGCGTTCGGCGAAGTAGCGGTGCAGGGTGGTCCGGCCGACCTGGGCGGCGGTGGCGATCTCGCTCAGGCTGGCGGCCTGGTTGTGGCTGAGCACCTCGATCGCGGCCTGCAGGATCGCCTGCCGGGTCCGCGCCCGGCTGCCGCTCTCGTCGGTGGTCATCACGCCGGACAGGTTACCAACGTACAGATTCGGAATATTGCTTGCCCGTAGTGGAACAGTGGTGTTCCATTGCCGGGTGACTGTGACCGCCGTACCCGCCGCGACCGAATCGGAGCCGACCGCCCCGAGGGCCCGGACCCGGCTGCTGCTGACCTACCTCCGGCCGCACTGGCCGGCCATGCTGGTCGGGCTGCTGCTCGGCCTGGTCGCCAACGCGGCCGGGCTGGCCACCCCGCTGGTGACCAAGTGGGTGCTGGACACCCTCGGCGCCGGTGAGTCGCTGGCCCGACCGGTCGCCGTGCTGCTGGTGCTCGTGGTGGTGGGTGCCGCCATCTCGCTGTGGCAGTGGATCCTGATGGGCCGCATCGCCGAACGGGTGGTGCTCGACGCCCGCACCGGGGTGATCCGCCGTTACTTCGCCGCCCGGATCGACCAGCTCACGCACCGCTCCGGCGGTGAACTGGTCACCCGGGCCACCTCCGACCCCGCGTTGCTGCACCAGGCGTCCGGCAGTCTGGTGGGCCTGACCAACGGTGCGTTGGCGCTGGTCGGAACGCTGGTGCTGATGGGTGCGCTCGACCTGGTGCTGCTCGGCGCCACCATGGTCGCGGTGGTCGTGGTGGCGGTCCTGATGGGATACCTGCTGCCCTCGATCGGCCGCGCCCAGGAAGCGGCGCAGGAATCCGTCGGGCGGTTCGGCGGGGCCCTGGAGGGTTCTCTGCGCGCCATCCGGACGGTCAAGGCCAGTCGCGCCGAGCAGCGCCAGACGTCGGCGCTCACCACGCACGCCCGCGAGGCCGCCGAGCACGGGCTCCGCGCGGCCCGACGCAGCGCCCTGGTGTGGACCATCTCCTGGACCGGCATCCAGCTCGCCGTCATCGTCATCCTGGGCGTCGGGGCGGCACGGGCCGAACGCGGCCTGATCGAGGTCTCCACCCTGATCGCGTTCCTGCTCTACGCCTTCGGGCTGATGGGGCCGATCGGCGAGCTGACCCAGAACCTCACCGCCATGCAGGCCGGGATCGCGGCGGCCGGTCGGCTCCGTGAGATCGAGGCGGTCGAGGCCGAACCCGGTTCGTCGCCGACCGTCACCGCGTCCGCCGCGCCGGAGCCGGTACCGCCGGTCGTCACCGCCGGCCACCGCGACCGCTCCGGGCCGGTGCTGACGCTGCGGGGCGTCACCGCCCGGTACGCGCCCTCCGCGCCACCCGCCGTGCGCGACATCGACCTGGAGATCCCCCGCGTCGGCCACACCGCGCTGGTCGGGCCCTCCGGAGCCGGCAAGACCACACTCTTCTCCCTGCTGCTGCGCTTCGTCGAACCGGAGCACGGGGAACTGCTGCTCGACGGCCGGCGCTACCCGGACCACACCCCGGCGCAGATCCGTGGGCGTCTGGCCTACGTGGAGCAGGAGGCGCCGGTCGTGCCCGGCACCATCGGGGACAACCTGCGCTTCACCCACCCCGACGCGAGCGACGACGAACTCTGGGCCGCGCTGCGGGCGGTGAACCTGCACGAGAAGGTGAGCGGGCTGGAACTCGGGCTGGACACGCCGCTGGCGGCCACCACCGTCTCCGGCGGCGAACGGCAGCGCATCGCGCTGGCGCGGGCGGTGCTGCGGACGCCGGACGTGCTGTTGCTCGACGAGGCCACCTCGCAGGTCGACGGCCTGACCGAGGCGGTGGTGAGCCGGTGCGTCCGGCAGCGGGCCGAGGAAGGTGCGGTGGTGACGATCGCGCACCGACTCTCCACCGTGCTCGACGCCGACCAGATCGTGGTGATGGAGCGGGGCCGGATCCGCGCGGTCGGGGACCACGCCACCCTGCTGCGCACCGACGAGCTGTACCGGGACCTGGTGGCGTCGCTGCGGATCGGCACCGCCGAACCGGTGCCCGCCGGGCCCGCCCCGGACACCGACGGGCGAATCGGGTCGGGCACACTGCTCGTGCCCTTCGAACGTCTCCCCCAGGAGTGAGCCACGCCGATGTCGCTGCTCGCCAGATTCAGCCTCGCCAACCGAGGGCTGGTCGCCCTCATCGCGGTGGTGACCACGGCGTTCGGTGCGTACGCCGTGCCGTCGCTGAAGCAGCAACTCCTGCCCTCGTTGGAGTTCCCCGCCGCGTTCATCGTGGCGTCCTACCCCGGTGCCGGACCCGAGGTCGTCGAGTCCCAGGTGACCGTCCCGATCGAGAACAGCCTGCGGGGCATCCCCGCGCTGGACAGCGTCACCTCCACCTCCCGCGAGGGACTGAGCACCATCCAGGTGCAGTACGAGTTCGGCACCGACCTGGACGACGTGGTCAACCGGATGCAGACCGCGCTCAACCGCACCCGGTTGCCCGACGACGTCGAGCCGCAGGTGATCGCGGGCAGCACGGACGACCTGCCGGCCGTGGTGCTGGCCGCCAGCGGCGGTGACGACGAGCGTGCCCTCGCGGCCAAGCTGCGGGACACGGTGGTGCCCGAGCTGGCGGCCATCGAGGGCGTACGCGGTGTCGAGCTGACCGGCGTCCGTGACGACCTGGTGGTCATCACCCCCGACCCGGCCAAGCTGTCCCGGGCCAAGGTGCAGCCGACCGCGATCGGCACCGCGTTGCAGGCCAACGGGGTGTCGGTGCCCGCCGGGGCGGTCCTGGACGGCAACCGGGCGCTGCCGGTGCAGGTGGGCGCGCCCCTGACCACGCTGGACGACCTGCGGGCCGTCATCGTCGCGCCGCCGAAGGGCAAGACCGGTCCGGTCCGTCTGGGTGACGTCGCCACCGTCTCCGAGCAGCTCGCCCCGGCCACCGCGATCACGCGTACCAACGGTCGCGAGAGCCTCGGCATCACGGTCACCGCCGACCCGGACGGCAACGCGGTGCAGATCTCGCACGAGGTGGCCGACCGGCTCGACGGACTGCGGGCCGCCACCGGTGCCGAGTTGACCGTCGTGCTCGACCAGGCCCCGTTCGTGGAGAAGTCGATCAAGACGTTGAGCACCGAGGGTCTGCTGGGCCTGATCATGGCCGTGGTGGTCATCCTGGTGTTCCTGCTGTCGATCCGCTCCACCGTGGTCACCGCGGTCTCCATCCCGCTGTCGGTGGTGGTCGCGCTGCTCGCCCTCTGGATCGGCGACTACTCGCTCAACCTGCTCACCCTCGGCGCGTTGACGGTCGCCGTCGGGCGGGTGGTGGACGACTCGATCGTGGTGCTGGAGAACATCAAACGGCACCTGACGTACGGCGGACCGAAGCGGGAGGCGATCCTCACCGCCGTCCGCGAGGTGGCCGGAGCGGTGACCGCCTCCACCCTGACCACGGTCGCGGTCTTCGCGCCGATCGCTTTGGTCGGCGGCTTCGTCGGCCAGCTCTTCGCGCCGTTCGCGATCACGGTCACGGTGGCGCTGCTGGCCTCGCTGCTGGTCTCGCTGACGGTGGTGCCGGTGCTCGCGTACTGGTTCCTCAAGCCGGTGACCGGCGCCCACGGGGCGACCGTGCGCCGTGCCGCCGAGAAACGGGAACTGCGCAGCCCGTTGCAGCGGGCGTACCTGCCGGTGATCCGGTTCGCCACCGGCCGGCGGGCGTTCCGCCTGGCCACCCTGGCGGCCGGTCTGGTGGTGCTGCTCGGCACGTTCGGCCTGGCCCGGCAGTTGGAGACCAACTTTCTCGACGACTCCGGCCAGGACACCCTGAACATCCGGCAGGAGTTGCCGGTGGGCACCGGGCTGGGCGGCACCGATGCGGCGGCCCGCCGGGTCGAGGCGGTGCTGGCGGAGACGCCGGGGGTGCGGTCGTACCAGGTCACCGCCGGTGGCGGCGACTCGCCGTGGGGTGGTGGCGCCGGCAACAACGTGGCCAGCTACGCGCTGCTGCTCGGCGAGGGGACCGATGCCAAGGAGATGCGCGGCATCCTGCGGGACCGGATCGGCGCGCTCGGCGCCGACGCGGGCGAGATCACGTTCCCGGCGGGCCAGGGCGGCGCGTCCGCGAACGAGCTGGCCGTGGTGGTGCGGGCCGCCGACCCCGAGGCGCTGACCCGCGCGGCCGAGCAGGCGCAGGCGGTGCTGACCCGCCTGCGGGGCGTCGAGGACGTCTCGTCCACCCTGACCGAGCAGGTGCCACGGGTGGAGGTGACCGTCGACCGGACGGCCGTCAGCCGGGCCGGGCTCACCGAGGCCGCGGTCGGTCAGCTCGTGGCGCAGGCGTTCCGGGGTACGCCGCTGGGCCAGGTGAGCCTGGACGGCGGTGCGCGCGACGTGGTGCTGCGGCTGTCCGCGCAGCCGCCGACGACCGTGACCGAGCTGCGCGAGATAAGGGTCGGCGCGGTCAAGCTGGACGACATCGCCGAGGTCACCGAGACCACCGGACCGCAGCAGGTGCGACGGATCGACGGTGAGCGCAGCGTCTCGGTCACCGGCACGGTCACCGGCTCCGACCTGGGTGCGATCAGCGCCGAGCTGCAACGCGAGCTGGACGCGATCGACGTACCCGGAGCGACCCTGACCATCGGTGGCGTCAGCGCCGAGCAGCGGGACACCTTCGCCGATCTCGGTCTGGCCGTGCTGGCCGCGATCGCGATCGTGTTCCTGATCATGATGGCGACCTTCCGCAGCGTCGTACAGGCGCTGATCCTGCTGGTCTCGATCCCGTTCGCGGCCACCGGCGCGGTCGCCCTGCTGCTGGCCACCGGCACCGCGTTGAGCGTGCCGGCGCTGATCGGCGTGCTCATGCTCGTCGGCATCGTGGTGACCAACGCGATCGTGCTGCTGGACCTGGTCAACCAGTACCGCGCCCAGGGGATGGGCGTGCGGGAGGCGGTGGTCGAGGGTGGACGCCACCGGCTCCGCCCGATCCTGATGACCGCCATCGCGACCATCTTCGCGTTGACGCCGATGGCCTTCGGGCTCACCGGCGAGGGCGGGTTCATCTCCCGGCCCCTGGCGATCGTGGTGATCGGCGGTCTGCTCAGCTCCACCCTGCTCACGCTGATCCTGGTGCCCACGCTGTACGCCATGGTGGAGGACACCAAGGAGTCGGTGCTGGCCCGGCGTCGGGGCCGGTCCGGCCCGTCGTCCGAGGACGAGCCGCGCGACGCCGACCCGGACGACGCGCCCGGCGACGAGCCGGCCGGACGGGAGGCGACGGCGACCGCGCCGCCCGCCGAGGAGCGCAGACCGGAGAGCCGGCCGGTGCCGGCGGCACCCTCCGGCGCCCTGATCGAGAGCACCGACCAGTTCGAGGTGCTCCGGCTGCCGAAGACCCGCAACTCACCGTTCCCACCCACCGAGTGAAAGGAGGGGTCCCCTGCTAACGCCTCGTGCATAGCAGGGGACCCCTCCTTACATCCGGGTGTCCGCGCCCCGACTCACCGGGGGAGTACGGCCGGGTAGGGTCCGGCTCGTGGCGTCCACCGTCGGGGTCATCACCCGCAACCGGAACTTCCGCAGTCTCTTCCTGGCTCAACTGGTGGTCTTCGGCGCCGACTGGTTCGTGATGGTGCCGCTGTTGGTCCTGTTGCCGCAGCTCACCGGCAGTGGCGTGTGGGGCGCGCTCGTGTTGGCCGTGGACACCGGCATCGTGGCGCTGCTGCTGCCGTACACCGGGACCGTCGCCGACCGCTTCGACCGTCGTACGATCATGATCGCCGCGAACGTGGCCGCGCTCGTCGGCGCCCTGCTGCTGCTCGGCGTACGCGATGCCGGCACCGCCTGGCTGGCGATGCTCGGTATCGGCGTGATCGCGGTGGCCAAGGCGTTCTACTCCCCGGCCGCGCAGGCGGCCCTGCCGAACGTGCTCGACCCGGACGAGCTGGCGGCGGGCAACGCGGTGGCCGGGTCGGCCTGGGGCACCATGACCGTCGTCGGTGCCTCCCTCGGCGGGGTCCTCAGTGCCGCCGCCGGGCCGTACGTCTGCTTCTGGGTCGCCGCGGTCGCGCTGGTGCTCGCCGCGCTGCTGGCCACCCGCATCCGCCGGCCCCTCCAGGCCGCGCGCGAGCAGGACGAGGCGCCGCCGCAGACCTGGGCGGCGATCCGCGAGGCGCTGGGCTACATCGCGCACCGCCCACGGGTGCTGGCCCTGGTGACGGTGAAGTCGGCGGTCGGCCTGGGCAACGGCGTGCTGACCGTCTTCCCGTTGCTGGCCGGGGTGTACGGGGTCGGCGCGCTCGGCACCGGCCTGCTGTTCGCGGTACGCGGCGCGGGCGCGCTGGTCGGCCCGATCCTGATGCGCCGGGTACTGACCAACCGGGCCTGGCTGCTGCCCGGACTGGCACTGTCCATGTCGGCGTACGGGCTGGCCTATCTGGGCACTTCGGTGGTGCCCTGGTTCCCGCTGGTGCTGGTGCTGGTCTTCGTGGCGCACTTCGCCGGCGGCAGCAACTGGGTGATGTCGAACTTCGCGTTGCAGGGCGAGGTGCCGGACCGGTTACGGGGCCGGGTGTTCGCCACCGACATGATGCTGGCGACCCTGGCGATCTCGGTCAGCCAGCTCGCGGTCGCCGCCGTGGTGGACGTGGTGGACGAACGGATCGTGCTGGCCAGTTGCGGCCTGATCACGTTGACGTACGCGATCGGTTGGCGGGTGGCCACCCGACGGCTCTCGCTCGCCGCCCCGGCGCCGACCGTCGCCGAGACCGGGACCCGGTAGACCCGCCCCGTTAGCGCGTAACGGTGGGCGGCCGGTACGGGTCCGCCGAAGGTCCGTACGGGTCGGCCGGCTGCTGGTACGCGTCCGCCGGAGGTCGGTACGCGTCGGCTGACGGCGGACCCCAGGCCGTGGGGGCGCCCGGTGCGGCGGCGCCCGGTGCCGGCGCCCTCCGGTGGCCGACCAGCGCGGCCGCGATCAGCAGCCCGACTCCGGCGGGGAAGAGCAGTGCGTTGATCACCCCGACGACCAGGGACAGCGCGCTGAACCGGGCGGTACCCCCGGTGACCGCCCAGGGCAACGCGACCGACCACACGAGGCTGATCAGCGTGGCGGCCAGCAGGACGGCGAGCCCGGCCAGCAGCAGACGACGGGCCGCTCCCGGCAGCCGCCCCCGGGCGGACGTCGCCAGCACGCCTCCGGTGATCAGCACCATCAACGTCGGCAGATCCATCGCCACCTGCACCAGCAGATATCTGACGTCGCTCACGCAGTCCTCCCGAAGCCGTCGGTCTGGGCAGACTAGGACCTGTGGGCAAGGGTGCCGGGCGCGAGGTGCGTCCCAGGGGGCGGGCAGCGCGTCGGGCGTCGCCGGTGGGGCCCTAGCATGGGCGGCGTGCCGACCACATTCGCCGCCGGCCCGGTCCGGGTCCGGGTCCCCGCCACCAGTGCGAACCTGGGTCCCGGCTTCGACGCCCTGGGCCTCGCCCTCGCGCTCTACGACGACGTCGCCGCCGAGGTGACGGCGGGTGGCGTGACCGTGTCGGTGGCCGGTGAGGGCGCCGACGACCTGCCGGTCGACGACGGACACCTGGTGGTACGCGCCATGCGGGCGACCTTCGACGAGCTCGGCGGCCAGCCGTCCGGGCTGGCGTTGGAGTGTGTCAACCGGATCCCGCAGGCGCGTGGCCTCGGTTCCTCCTCGGCCGCGATCGTGGCCGGTGTGCTGCTGGCCCGTGCCCTGGTGGTCGACGGGGAGCAGCGGCTCGACGAGGACGCCGCGTTGCGGTTGGCCGCCCGGATCGAGGGGCATCCGGACAACGTCGCGCCCTGCCTGCTCGGCGGGTTCACGCTGGCCTGGACGGAGTCCGGCGGTGCGCGGGCGGTGTCGTTGCCGGTGGCCGAGGGCGTACACCCGACGGTGCTGGTGCCGACCGAGCGCGGACTGACCGCGTCGGCGCGGGCGGCGTTGCCGGCGACCGTGCCGCACGCCGACGCCGCGCTCAACGCCGGACGGGCGGCGCTGCTGGTGCACGCGTTGACCACCGAGCCGGGTCTGCTGCTGCCGGCCACCGTCGACCGGTTGCACCAGAGTTATCGCGCATCGTCGATGCCGGGTACGGCCGCAGTGGTCGAGGAGTTGCGTGCGGCCGGTGTGGCAGCCGTGGTCAGTGGTGCCGGACCGACCGTGCTCGCCCTGTCTGAGCTGCCGGAAGGCTTCGACGCGGGAACAGAATGGCAGATTCTGCGGTTGCCGATAGACGTGCCCGGCGCGCAGGTCGAGCAGGGTAGACTCGGACACGCGGAGCGGGACCCTGTTGCCGCAGGTCGGAAGAGTTGATTACGCTCTAGACTTAGCACAGCCGCGAAGCATGCGATCTCCTGCGGGTCGGCGCACCCCCGAAGCTCTCGGCGGTAAGCCCGTCACCCCTGCCTAGGCACACGCCGCACCGCAGTCTTCACTGGTCGCCGCAGACGGCGAAACCCGCTCACCAGCTTCCTGGTGGGTCGGGCGACCGACCGGCTGCTGTGTCACAGACTCCCGCGAAGCGTCATGCGAGGCGGGTGCACCGAGGCCGCCCGGCCACCTGTTAGTCGATTCCGGGCAGTCCCGGCCTTATCGAGGGAAGGAATCCATTGAGCGACACCACCGACGTGACGTCGGATGTTTCCAACGTCGCTGGCGATGCCACCACCGCTGCCCCTGCCCGGCGTCGGCGCAGCGGCACCGGCCTGTCGGCGATGCTGCTGCCGGAGCTACAGAGCCTGGCCGCGTCGCTCGGCATCTCGGGTACGGCTCGTATGCGCAAGGGCGAGCTGATCAGCGCGATCTCCGAGCGCCAGGGCAGCGCCGCCGGGGCCCCTCGACCACGGGCCGAGGTCGCGGCCTGT
>NZ_SISL01000380.1:0-5560 GCF_004307965.1 Verrucosispora sp. SN26_14.1
CGCCCGGACCGCCTCCGGCGCGGCGACGCGGCGTGCCCGGCGGCCGGAGACTGGGCAATGTCGGCGGGCGATCTCGTGCAGCACGGGGCCGACGCGGCGTACCGGGGTGAGCGCGGCCGAGGGCTGCTGCGGGACGTACCCGACGAGCCCACCGGGCGCCGGGGTTTCGGGACCGACCACCCGACCGTCGATCTCGACCCGGCCGGTGAGGCGTACGCCGGGACCAACCTCGCCGAGCAGCGCCCGCCCGAGGGTGGACTTGCCGCTGCCGGACGGACCGACGACGGCGAGCACCCCACCGGACGGCACCGTGAACGACACGTCCCGCAGCAATCGGTGTCCGTCGGCGACGGCACCCAGCCCGTCGACCCGGATCATCGGACCTCCTCCCGAGTCCGGTCGGCGTCCGGCTCCGCCACCGACTTCCGGCCGGTCAACAGCGCGTCGGTGACCAGGTTGACGCCGACGGCGAGCGCGACGAGCAGCGCGGCGGGGACGACGACCGCCCACGGTTGCAGGAAGATCCCGCCCCGGTTGCGGTCGACCATCACCGCCCAGTCGGCGGCGTCCGGGGCGACCCCGATGCCGAGGAAGCTGGCCGTCGCGACGAGATAGACGGCGCCGATGAACCGCACCCCGGCGTCGGCGAGCAGGATCCGGCGGATGCCCCGCGCGACGTAGCCGACCGCCCGCCGCCACCAGGTCTCCCGGTAGAGCCGCATCGCCTCCATCACGGTGCCGTGGGCCAGCGGCAACGCGGCGGCGCGGGTGATCCGCGCGACCTCCGGCAGGGTGACCACCGCGACGATCACCACCAGGGTCAGCGGCCCGCGTGGCGCGGTGGCGGCCAGCAGGATGAGCAGCAGCAACGACGGGATGGCGAGCAGCAGGTCCAGCGGTCGCATCAGCGCCTCGTCGAGCCGACGGTGCCGGGTCAGCGCGGCGACCAGGCCGAGGGGCACGCCCAGCAGATAGGCCAGCGCGGTGGCGGCGACCGCGACCGCGACGACGGACCACCCGCCGAGCAACACCTGCGCCACGACGTCCCGGCCGACGAAGTCGGTGCCGAGCAGACCCGCGCCGTCGAACGGTCGGGTCCGCGCGTCGGATTCGGCGACCAGCAAAGGTCCGGCGACCGCGAGCAGCAGCGGCACGGCCAGCAGCACGACCCCGACGACCGCCCGGGGTCTGCGCCGTCGGGCCGTCACCGGACACCGACCGTACGCGGGGCGAGCCGGAACGCCACCAGGTCCGCGACCAGGTTGACCAGCACGGTGGTGACCGCCACGACCACGCAGAGCCCCTGGATGGTGGGTACGTCCCGGGCGGCGACCGCGTCGACCAGGGCGGTGCCCAGCCCGGGGATGACGAAGACCGCCTCGACCACGATGACGCCGCCGAGCAGCCAGTCGGTGGTGCGGGCGACCTGCTGCACGACCGGTGCGGCGGCGGTCGGCAGCGCGTGCGCCAGCCACCGCCGCCGGGTGGAGAGACCGAGCCGTCGGGCGTGCTGGACGTACTCCGCACGCAGGGCGTCCACCATGCCGGCGCGGGTCAGCCGGCTGATCGAGCAGATCGGCCGGGCCAGCAGCACCAGCAGCGGCAGCACCAGCACCCCCGGCTGGGCGAGCAGGTCGGCACCGACGGCGGTGGGCGGGAACCAGCCCAGCCGGACGCCGAAGACCGCCACCAGCAGGATGGCCAGGGCGAACTCGGGTACCGCGTACAGCCCGACCGCGAGGGTGGTGAGTGTCCGGTCGAGCCGGCCCCCCTCGCGTCGGGCGGCGAGCATGCCGAGCCCGACGGCGAGCGGCACCAGCAGGACCAGCGTGGCGACCGCGAGCAGCAGGGTCGCGGCGGCCCCGCCGACGATCAGGTCCAGCACCGGCCGCTGCGAGATCAGCGAGGCGCCGAGGTCGCCGTGCAGCAGCCCTACGAGCCAGTCCAGGAAGCGCCACCAGGCCGGTCGGTCGAGGTCGAGCTGCGCGCGGATCAGCGCGATCCGCTCCGGGTCGGGATGGTCACCGGCGATCACCACGGCCGCGTCCCCGGGCAGCGCCTCGGTGAGGACGAACACGACGGTGGTGATGCCGGCGACCTGCCCGACGCCGAGCAGCAGCCGCTGCACGGTGTAGCGGGCCAGACTCAAGCCAGCCACACCTTGTCGAAGCGGGCCCAGTCCAGAGTGTTCGCGGGCGCCTCGGCGGAGACCCCGCGCACCTTTGGGGCGGTCGCCACCAGGAAGTCGGCGAACCCCCACACCAGCAGCCCGCCCTCGGCGTGCAGCATCCGCTGCATGTCCCCGTACGCGCGACGGCGACCCGCCTCGTCGGTGGAGGAGACGGCGGTGCCGTAGAGCGCGTCGAACTCGGGCCGCATCCAGCGGGTGGCGTTCGTGGTGGAGGTGGTCAGCAGCCGCTGCGAGATGTGCGTCTCGATCGGCATGGCACCGCTGCGGAAGGTGGCCATCACCCCGCCGTCGAGCACGTCCCGCCAGTAGGTGTCCTTGTTGCGCTGCACCGGCTCGACGGTGAGCCCGACCTGACGGGCCTGGTCGGCGAAGACGCTGGCGGCCTCGACGAAACCGGCGGCGACCGGTGCGGTGTCCAACGGGATGCGCAGCCCGCGCGCACCGGCCCGATCCACCAGTGCGCGGGCCCGGTCGAGGTCGCGGGTGCGCTGCGGGATGTCGTCGGCGTAGTACTGGAAGCCCTTGCCGAAGAGGTCGTTGCCGACCTGCCCGGTGCCGGAGAGCACCGTCTCGACGAGCTGCTCCCGGTCGGTGAGCAGGAACATCGCCTCGCGCAGGTCCCGGTTGTCGAACGGGGGACGGTCCACCTTCATGGTGAAGCCGAGCAGGTTGCTGTTCGGCATCCGGGTGATCGCGACGCGGTCGTTGCCGGTGTGCGTCCGCGCGGTGGTCGGGCTGACGTCGTGCGCGTAGTCGACCTGCCCGCCGAGCAGGGCGTTGATCCGGGCCGACTCCTCGTTGGCGATCACGTACTCCAGCTCGTCGAGGTGCGCGGCACCCTCCCAGTAGTCCGGGTAGCGGGCCAGCAGCAGCGATCGGCCGGGGGTGAAGCTGCTGACGGTGAACGGGCCGGAACCGATCGGCCGGTCGAACGACTCGGCACCCTCCGGCACGATGTACGCGCCGAACGCGGCGAGGACGTTGCCGAACTCGGCGAACGGCCGGTGCAGGGCGAACTCGACGGTGCGGTCGTCCACCGCCCGGCTGGCCCGCAGGTCGATCAGGGAGAGGCTGGCGCGGGCCCGGAACGCCCGGTCCGGGTCGACGATGCGGGCGTAGCTGGCGAGCACGTCGGCGGCGCGGACCGGCCGACCGTCGTGGAAGGTGGCCTCGCGCAGCGCCACCCGCCAGCGGGTCAGGTCCGCGTTCGGTTCCCAGCTCAGCGCCAGTCGGGGCTGGATCGACACGTCGGGGCCGTAGTCGGCCAGCTTGTCGAAGACGGCCTTGGCCCGCGACGCCTCGTTGAACAGGTTCGCCAGGTGCGGGTCGAGCGTCTCGGTGGCACCGCCACCGGCGAACGCGACCCGCAACCGGCCGCCCCGCCTCGGGGTGTCACCGGCACCGGGGCCGCCGGTGGAGTCGCCGCCGCAGCCGGTGAGCAGGGCGGTGGCCAGGGCGGCGCCGCCGCCGAGCAGCGTGCGGCGGGACAGGTGGATCGACATGGGGTTTCCTCTCGAAGGTGTCGCGGTGTTCAGGCCGCGCCGGGGCGGCGAGGGGTGACGGCGGGCATCCGCGCGTCGCCCGGGACGGTGTCCGGTGCGGGGTCGGCGACCGGTCGGGGGCCGAGCAGGTTCCGGCGGTGCAGCACCCGCACCGCCGCGGCCGAGGCCAGTCCGAGGGCGGCGCAGAGCAGCCACGCCCCGGCCGGGACCCGCTCGGCCGCGCCGTCCGATCCGGTCTGCATGAGTCCGCCGACGGCGGTGGTGGCGAGCGCCGCCACCACGCCCGAGGCGAGATAGAAGACGCCGAAGTAGGTGCCGGTGAGCCCGGTGCGGGCGAATCCGGGCAGCAGTTCCAGCACGAACGGCTGCGCCACCATCACCCCCACCGCCAGCGCCAGCGTGGTGACGAGCACCGGCAGGACGCGGACCGCCGGGGGACCGCCCAGCGGCAGCAGCGGCACCAGGAAACCGGCGCCGGTCACCGCCATCCCGGCGGCGATCGCGGTGCCCCGGTCGACGCGGCGACGCAGCCGCGCGGTGATGCGGACCTGCCCCGCCACGGTGACCACGGTGGAGACGACGAAGAGTGCGGCGACCGCCAGCGGCGTGCCGGTGACCGCCTCCGCCTGCACCGGCAGCACCAGATAGAGCTGGGTCTGCAACGCGAAGAGCGCGCTCAACGCCACCGTGAACGCCAGGAACCGGCCGTCGGTCAGCGACTCCCGCCAGTCCCGGCCGACGCTCTGCCCGCTGGCCGTCACCGGCTGGGCCGGCAGCACCAGCGCCTGCGCCACGGTCAACGCGGCGAACACCAGCGCGGCCCCGGTCGCCGCCGCCCGGAAGTCGACCAGCAGCAGCGCGCTGCCGACCAGCGGCCCGATCAGCGCCCCCGCGCTGGCGAACACGTTGAACAGGGCGAACGCCTCGGCCCGCCGGTCCGGGGCGGCCTGGGCCAGATAGGCGCGCACGGCCGGGTTGAACAGGGCACCGGCCAGACCGGTCAGCACCGAGGCGACCAGCAGCGCCGCCAGCGACCCGCCGACCGCGAACACCGCGAAGCCGACCGCCCGCAGCCCACACCCGGCGATGATCACCCCGCGTGCGCCGAGCCGGTCCGCCGCCGATCCGCCGAGCAGGAACAGTCCCTGTTGGCTCAGGTTGCGTACCCCGAGGACCAGGCCGACCAGGGCGGCCGAGAGCCCGATCTGGTCGGTGAGATAGCCGGCCAGGAAGGGCAGCAGCATGTAGAACCCGACGTTGACGCCGAGCTGGTTGACCACCAGCAGCCGGATCGGCACCGGGAAGCCGCGCCACGACGCCCAGGTGGCCCTCACCGGGGTGCCTCCGCCGCCGGTGCCACCCCGAGCCCGGCCGCCCCCGACAGGCGCAGCACACCGTCCCGACCGCCGATGCCGGTCCACGGGTCGTCGGCGAGCAGCAGATGGCCGTCCAGGTCCACCCAACGGGCCAGACCGGCCAGGTGCACCGCCGGGGCGATGCCGAGCGAACTGGCCACCAGGCAGCCGAGCATCACGTCCAGGTCCCGTTGCCGGGCCGCCTCGATCATGTCCCCGGCGGCGGTGATGCCGCCGCACCGCGCCAGCTTCACGTTCACCCCGGCGACCGCGCCCGCCAGCCGGTCCAGGTCGGCCGGACCGGCGGCGTCCTCGTCGGCGACGACGGGCGTGCCGCTGCGGGCACCCACCCAGGCCAGCAGGTCGGGGCGGCCCGGCGGGATGGGCTGTTCCACCGCGTCCAGCTTGTGCGGCGCGAGCGCGTCGAGCTGTCGCACGGCCTGTTCGGCGGACCAGCCGCCGTTGGGGTCGAGCAGCAGCCGGGCGTGCGGCGCGGCGGCCCGGACCGCCGC
>NZ_SISL01000381.1:0-5551 GCF_004307965.1 Verrucosispora sp. SN26_14.1
CGGCAGGGGCCGGACCCCCCTCGGTGGGTCCGGCCCCGTCACGCGGGGGGCCCGACTCCGTCCAGCCGGGCCCCCCGCGCGACGGCCGGCCCTACGCGGGGAACAGACCCGCGAAGGGCACGACGGTCACCGCCGCACCGTTGAGCAGTGGCCGGGCCGGCAGGTCGGACTCGCCGACCCCGGCGAAGGCCAACTGCCCCACCAGCAGTGGCCCTCGCGTCCTGATCCGCAACTCGTCGCCGTCGCGGAACGCCTCGATGACGGTGTCGCCGTCGACGTCGTGCACCACCGTGCGCCCCTCGACGGCACCCCAGCTGACCAGCGTGACGTCGCGGAAGGGCCGGTCACCGACGGTCGGGTGCGGCGCGACCAGCGGCAACAGCGTGCCGTGACGCACGTACAGCGGGGTGCGCGACAGCGGCACGGTGACCCGCAGGTGCCGCCCGCCCGGGTGCCGCTCGCCGGTGGCCGCGTCGATCCAGTCGTCCCCGACGGGGAGATAGACGTCCCGCTGCCCGGTCGGGTCCAGCACCGGAGCCACCAGCAGGTCGGTGCCGAGGCGGTACTGCAGGTCGGTGGTCCAGGCCGTCGGGTCCTGCGGGGTGTCGACCAGCAGGGCACGCATCATCGGCGCGCCGGTACGGGCCGCCTGCACCGCCGCCGACCACAGGTACGGCATGAGCCGGTACCGCAGCCGCAGCGCGGCGACCGCGTGTCGTTCGGTCTCGGCGGGGAAGTCCCAGGGCAGCCGGCTGGTGGTGCCGTGCAGCCGCAGCAGCGGCGACAACGCCCCGAACTGCGACCAGCGGACGTACAGGTCGGGTTCCGGGGTGCCGTGGAAACCGCCGGTGTCGTGGCTCCAGAACGGCACCCCGGACAGGCCGTGCGACAGCCCGCCGCGCAGCGTGCTGGCCAGCGCCGGCCAGGTGGCGTTGACGTCGCCGCTCCACTGTGCGCTGTGCCGCTGCCCGCCGAGGTACGACGAGCGCGCCCACACCGCCCGGTGACCGGCCACCTCCTGGGTGACCTGGGCGACCACGTCGTTGAAGAGCAGGCTGTAGACGTTGTGCAGTTCGACGCCGGTCATCCCGTTGTGGGCCACCGCGTCGGCCGGCACCCCCTCGGCGAAGTCCGTCTTGAACACGGCCACGCCCTGTTCCAGCAGGGGCCGCAGCAGGCCGGTGAACCAGTCGACGGCGGCCGGGTTGGTCAGGTCCACGATGGCGCTGACCGGGTAGCTGCCGTGCCACACGTCGGCGACGTACGTGCTGCCGTCGGGGCGGCGCAGGAAGTAGCCGGCCCGGTCCGCCTCGGCGTACAGCGGGCTGCCGGTCATCAGGTACGGGTTCATCCAGAGGCAGACCCGGAAGCCCTGCTCGCCGAGGGTCCGCAGCATCCCGGCCGGGTCGGGGAACGCCTCGGCGTCCCACCGCAGGTCCGACCAGTTCCCGGCGACCTGCCAGTAGCAGTCCAGGTGCAGCACGTCGCAGGGGATGTCGCGCTCGCGGATGCGACGGGCCCGTTCCAGCACCTGGTCCTGACTGTCCGGATAGAAGCCGGAGGAGATCCAGGCGCCGAACGCCCAGCGGGGCGGCAGGTACGGCCGACCGGTGAGCCGGTCGAACCGGTCCAGCACCTCGGCGGGGGTCGGTCCGGCCAGCACGTAGTAGTCCAGCAGGTCGTCGGGGACCAGGATCTGGACCGTGCTGTGGGTGGACTGGCAGACGTCGAACTGCACCGGCAGGCCGCTGTCGACCAGCAGCCCGTAGCCCCGGTTGGACAGATAGAACGGCACGTTCTTGTGCGACCGGTCGGACTCGCTGCCGAAGGCGTCGAAGTTCCACATCAACGCCCGCTGGCCGCGCTTGTCCAGCGGGGTGAACTTCTCCCCGAAGCCGACGAACCGTTCGTCACCGGGCGCGACGAAGCTCTCGTGCCAGGCGACGCGGACCCCGTCGACGGTGGAGCGGCCGAAGGGCAGGGTGCGCCGCCGGCCGCTGATGTCGACCGTGCCGGGGTCCTGTTCCAGCAGGACGGTGCCGTCGGGGCGCAGGAACCGGATCCGCCACGGGTCGAGGCTGATCTCGGCGACCACCGCCCCGGCGTCGACGCGTACCCACCGGTCGTCGCCGGTCACGGTGGCCGGCCGCACCTCCGGGCGGACCAGCGTCACCGCGCGCGCGGAGCGGGTCCGGGCCTGGGGGTCCTCGGCGAGCCGGACCCGGATCACGCCGTCACCGGCCGCCTCCACCCGGACCACCGCCGTCACCCCGTCGGCCAGCGCCGCCTTGAAGGTGGCCCCGGACGTGTCGCCGCCGACGAACTCGGCCCGACCCACCACCGCAGTCCCACCCTCACCGGGGGAGCGGGCGGGCAGGTCGGGTGGGTCGGCCACGAACGTCTCGTACGGCACCAACGGCGGTCGGTACGGCATCGGCTCTCCTCAGCGACGGTACGGCGGTGCGGATAGTTTCTTTAATTACCCAACGAACTGTCAACGAGGATCATCGATGCCGAAACTATCGGCGCCGTTGACATGGGCAAACCGCCTCCATAGTTTGGACAGATAATCAACTAATCCGACGGATGGTGGACGATGTGGCACGACGGTCGGCTCTGCTACGGCGGTGACTACAACCCGGAGCAGTGGCCGGCGGAGGTCTGGGCCGAGGACGTCGCGCTGATGCGTCGGGCCGGGATCACCCTGGTCACCGTCGGCGTGTTCGCCTGGTCCCGCCTCGAACCGGCCCCCGGCCGGTACACCTTCGACTGGCTCGACCAGGTCCTCGACCTGCTGCACGACGGCGGCATCCGGGTCGCCCTGGCCACCCCCACCGCCTCCCCGCCACCCTGGTTCTCCCTCGCCCACCCGGGCGCACTGCCGGTCACCGCCGACGGCGTCCGCCTGTACCACGGCAGCCGCGACACCTACTGCGCCGCCGCCCCCGCCTACCGCTCCGCCGCCCGCCGCATCACCGCCGCCCTCGCCGACCGGTACGCCCACCACCCGGCCGTGGCGCTGTGGCGGGTGCACAACGAGTACGGCACCACCTGCCACTGCGAGCACACCGCCCGCGCCTTCCGACGGTGGCTGGCCGGACGCTACGGCGACCTGGCCGCCCTCAACGACGCCTGGGTCACCAGCTTCTGGAGCCAGCACTACTCCGACTGGGCGCAGATCAGCACCCCCCGCGCCACCCAGTACCTCGGCAACCCCGGCCAACTCCTGGACTTCCGCCGCTTCTGGTCCGACACGCTGCTCGCCGCGTACGCCGAACAGCGGGACCTGCTGCGCCTCGCCGCACCGCAGACCCCGGTCACCACCAACTACGTACTCGGCGACTGGGTGCCGGTCGACCACGCCCGCTGGGCCCGCGAGGTGGACCTGGTCGCCGTCGACCACTACCCGTCGGCCGTCGACGGCGGCGCCGAGGAACAGACCGCGCTCGTCGGCGACCTGGCCCGGGGCTGGGCCCGGCACACCACCGCCGACCCGACCTGGTTGCTGATGGAGAGCGCCGCCCAGCAGATCCACACCACCGGCCGGTCACACACCAAGGAGCCGGGACGGATGCTGCGCCACAGCCTGGCGCACGTGGCCCGCGGCTCGCACGGCGCGATGTTCTTCCAGTGGCGGGCACCCGCCGGTGGCGCCGAACGCTTCCACTCCGCCCTGGTGCCGCACGCCGGCCCGGACAGCCGGGCGTTCCGCGAGGCGGTCGAGCTCGGCGCGGCGCTGGAACGGCTCACCGAGGTACGCGGCCGGGTCGAGGCGTCCGTGGCGCTGGCCGTCGACGCCCCGAGTGGCTGGGCGCTACGCCACCCGGGCATGCCCTCGACCCGACTCGACCACCAGCAGGAACTCGCCGCCGCCCACCGGGCCCTGTGGCACACCGGCCACGGCTGCGACACGGTCGCCCCCGGCGACCCCCTCGACGGGTACAGGCTGCTCGTCCTGCCCGCGCTCTACCTCACCGACGACACCACCGCCGAGTGGATCGGCGAGTACGTCCACCACGGCGGTCACCTGCTGGCCACGTACCTCAGCGGCACCGCCGACGGGTACGCCCGGGTCCGGCTCGGCGGTTACCCGGGCGCCCTGCGCGACGTGCTCGGCGTACGGGTGGAGGAGTTCCACCCGCTCGCCGACGGCGACCACGTCCGACTCGACGACGGCGGCACCGGCCGGATCTGGGCCGAGACGGTCCACCTGACCGGCGCGGAGACCATCACCGCGTACGTCGGCGGGGTGCTCGACGGGTCACCGGCGATCACGCGGCACCGGCACGGCGCCGGCACCGCCTGGTACGTCTCCACCCGCCCCGACGACGCCACCTACCGCCGGTTGCTGGACACCGCCGCCCGCGCCGCCGGTGTCACCCCGGTCTGTCCGGGCGCACCCGCCGGGGTCGAGGCGGTCCGTCGCCTCGGTGACGGGGTGAGCTGGCTGTTCCTGCTCAACCACACCGACCGCGCCCACCGCGTACCGGCACGCGGGCGCGACCTGCTCACCGACACCGAGGTCGACGGGGCGGTGACCCTGTCGCCCGGCGGGGTGGCCGTGCTGCGCGAGGCTGCCGGCGAGGGACCGACGACCTGATCGACGCGGAGACGTCGACGGTCGGGGTGGCTCAGTCGAGGTCCCGCACGAAGCGGTAGCGGACGTCGCCGCGGGCGGCCACGACCGGCGACGTACGCTCCTGGCCGCCTGCGTCCGAGGGGCGTTCTCGCGGAGCCCAAGCCCCGCAGGACTGACCCGTCGATCGCGATCACGGGCCTGAGCTGAGGGAGCCCGGGCTCGCGGCGATTCTCGCCCCCGACCGTCCGCCCGTGCCGAGCACGAGTCGCGGTGGGCGTCGTCAGGGGCGGCGTAGCCGCAGGGCTACGAAGCTCGGGCGCTCGGTCAGTCGCGCGTAGCGCTCCGGGTCGGTGGCGCGCAGCGTCTCGACCGCCCTCGGCTCGACCAGCCGCTCCAGCACGAATCCCGCGTCGAGCACCTCGGTCATCAGGGACTCAAGGGTCATCCGCTGCAAGCGCATGGTGATCCCGTCGGCCATCGGGCATCCGGGAAGCTTGCTGAGGTGGTGACGCGGGACGCAAGTCGTCGAGCAGGAAGAACGCTTCCACCGCCCCGGTACCCTGGGGAAACGGGGAGGTGGAACGCGTGGACAGGATGTGGGAGGCGTCGGTCGAGGCGCAGATCCGCTCGGCGCAGGAACGCGGGGAGTTCGACGACCTGCCCGGCGCGGGCCGCCCGATCCCGGGCCGGGGGATGCCCTACGACGAGTCCTGGTGGATCAAGAGCTTCATGGAACGCGAGAAGCTCCCCACCGACCTGCTGCTACCCACCCCGCTGCTGCTGCGCCGCCGCATCGAACGCCTGCCCGACGAGGTCCGCGACCTCCCCACCGAGCAGGCCGTACGCTCCTGCGTCGCCGACCTGAACGCCGAGGTGATGGCCTGGCTGCGCAACCCGTCCGGCCCTCGCGTCGTGGTGCGCCCGGTCGACGCCGACACCGTGGTGTCGACGCTGTCTCTGATACACCTCTCC
>NZ_SISL01000382.1:0-5527 GCF_004307965.1 Verrucosispora sp. SN26_14.1
GGGCTGGTCGGTGCGGCACTCGGCGTGGCCGCCGCCGGGCTCGCCGCCGGTGTCGCCACGGAACGGGCCCTGGTCCGCCGGCTCAAGGCCGACCCGGCCGATCCGTACGTCGACGAGGTCTTCGGCGAGCAGCACTACGACGCGGCGCACCGGTTGGAGCTGCCCGACGGCACCGACGTGCACGTCGAGGTGGTCGAGCCGATCCGTCCGGTCGCGGGCAACCCGACGGTCGTGCTGGTGCACGGTTTCTGCCTGGACATGGGCACCTTCCACTTCCAGCGCAAGATGCTGGCCGGGCGGGGCGAGCACCGGATCGTGGCGTACGACCAGCCCGGTCACGGCCGTTCGGGGCGGTTGGAGGGCGGCGAGTACGACCTCGTCGCGCTCGGCCACACGCTGCGCCGGGTGATCGACGAGGTGGCACCGGACGGGCCGCTGGTCCTGATCGGGCACTCGATGGGCGGCATGACCATCATGTCGCTGGCCGAGCTGTACCCGGAGATGTTCGACGACCGGGTGGTGGGCACGGTGCTGATGGCCACCTCCGGCGGTCTGCTGGCGGAGACGAAGCTGGTCGCGCCCGCTCTGCTCGGGCGCGTCGGCGCGCCGGTGCTCTACACGGCCGGCTACGTCACCCGCTACGGCGGAACGGTGATCGACCGGGCCCGCAAGTCCACCAGCAACGTGGCCTGGCTGCTCACCCGCAGGTACGGCTTCGGCACCCGTAAGCCGAGCCCGTCGCTGGTGTCGTACGTGGAGGAGATGAACTCGCGTACCTCGGCCGACACGGTGACCCGCTATCTGCGTACGCTGGCGACGCACTCGCGGTTCCCGGCGCTGGCCGCGTTGGAGGACACGCCGGTGTTGGTGATCGTCGGAGACAAGGACATGATCACGCCGGTGACGCATTCCGAGGAGATCGTCCGGCGGCTGCCGCACGCCGAGTTCGTCAAGATCCACGACAGTGGGCACGTGGTGATGCTGGAGCACGCCGACGAGGTCAACATCGCGGTCAGCCGCTTCCTCGACTCGTGCGAGCGGGACCGCCCGTGACCCGTTTCGAGCTGCCGACCGTCGCGGACACGCACGCCTTCGGGCGGCGCCTCGCGCGGCTGCTGCGCGCCGGTGACCTGGTGCTCCTGACCGGGCCGCTAGGTGCCGGCAAGACCGCGTTGACCCAGGGGATCGGTGCCGGGCTGGGCGTGCTCGGCGACATCACCTCGCCGACCTTCGTGATCGCCCGGGTGCACCGGCCGGACCCGGCGACCGGACGCGGGGTGGCGTTGGTGCACGCCGACGCCTACCGCCTGGGAGCCGCGAGCGACCCCCGGGCCGAGATCGACGACCTGGACCTGGACGCCTCGGTGGAGGACTCGGTCACCGTGGTCGAGTGGGGCGAGGGGCTGGTCGAGCAGCTGGTCGACGCACACCTGCGGATCCAGATCGACCGGCGTGACGACGACACCCGGGTCGTCGGGCTGGAGCCGGTCGGTGGCGACTGGGCGGCCCGGCTGGCCGAGTTGACCGTCCCGCGCTGACGGCCCTGCGCCGAACGCTGTCGTACCCACTGCCTACAGTGCCCGGAAACGTTCCGACCGGTGAAAGGCCGCCGATGCCCGACGACACCCCCGCCCTCGACCTGCCGGCCCTGCTTCCCGAGGCGTGGCGCGAGGTGCTCGCCCCGCACCTCGACCCGGCCCGCACGGCCGCGTTGGCCGACTTCGTCGCCGGGGAGTACGCGACCCAGACGGTCTTCCCGCCGGTCGAGGACCTCTTCTCCGCCTACCGACTCTGCGCGCCGTCGGCCTGCCGGGTGCTGATCCTCGGGCAGGACCCCTATCACCGGGTCGGCCAGGCGCACGGGTTGAGTTTCAGCGTGCGCGAGGGGGTCTCGGTGCCGCCGTCGTTGCGCAACGTCTTCAAGGAGTTGGGCGAGGACCTGGGCGTGCCCAAGCCGCGCAGCGGCAACCTGGACGGCTGGGCGGCACAGGGGGTGCTGCTGCTCAACTCGGTGTTGACGGTGCGGCAGGGCACTCCCGGCTCGCACGCCAACCGGGGGTGGGAGGAGTTCACCGACGCCACCATCCGGGCGCTGGACGCCCAGGAGTCGCGCGTGGTGTTCCTGCTCTGGGGTGGCTACGCGCGCAAGAAGGCGGCGCTGGTCACCAATCCGCAGCACGTGGTGCTGGAGGCGGGCCACCCCAGCCCGATGAACCCGCGTGGCTTCCTCGGCAGCCGGCCGTTCAGCGCGGCCAACAAGGCCCTCGCCGACGCCGGCCTGCCCACCGTCGACTGGGAGCGCACCGCCGGTTGAGCCGTTGGTGCGCTGAGGTGCCCCTTCACATCCCCGTGCGGCGACGTGAAGGGGCACCTCGGATCAGCCGATCCGGTACGCGCGAACCACCGTCTCGGTCAGGCTGGTGGCGCTACCTCTGGCCGTGACCTGCACGGACACGTACCCGGGGGCGGCCGGGTGGCGGACCGTACCGAGGAAGGTGCCGGCGCCGGTGCGGGTGACCGGGGTCGACTTCCAGGTGGCGCCGTCGTCGTAGGAGACCCGCAGGCCGACCGACGTGGCGTCGGCGCTGCTGATCGGGATGGTGAAGGACCGGCCGGCGGGTGCCGTGCCGGTGGCGTCCAGGGTCGGCGCCATGCGGACCGCCATGAGGCGCGACGCGGTCACCGGCCGGGTGAACGTCCAGTCGGCGGTGACCCGGGTGGACAGGCCGAACGAGGCCGCCCGGGTGGACTCGACGTGGAGCCGGTAACTGCCCGGTACGGGCGGCACGGTGAATCGGGCGTGACCGGGCAGGTCCGAGGTGGCCACCTCGGTGCCGTTGCGGTAGAGGGTGGTCGTACCGGAGAGGGTTTCCTGCTCGACGTGGCCGGGGTGGCCGGCGCTGTCGCAGTAGGGGGCGACCCGCACGACCAGTTGGTCGCCGGACCACCCGCCACCGGCGGTCGGGCAGGGCGCGACGATCGGGGCGTTCCAGGTGGAGGTGTAGGTCCGCCCGGGCCGGTAGGCGATCGCCGGTCCGGCCGTGGTGACGGTGTAGTAGTCGACGGCCTCGTCCGAGTACTGGAACACCCGCGAGGCCCACCTGATGCCGCCGTCGGTGTTGAAGTGGCGGGTCTGCGCCAGCGGCGTGGAGGCGTACGCCGGGGTCAGCGGATAGCCCGGCACGATCGGCGCCGACTGCATCGCGGCCGGGCCCTCCGGGGCCTGGGCGCGGGCGGAGGTCCGGTCCACGGCGAGTTCTCCGGCCGTGACGGACCTGGTGAAGCCGGTGGGCAGCGCGCCGGGCCGGTGCCAGGCGAGCTGGTACGCGTACCGGCTGGGGTCCGATCCGTCGGCGAACGCCGTGCCGATCACCGAGACGAACTCGTCCCGGCTGCCGGTCCCGCCGATCTGGGCCGTCCGCATCCGGGTCGACGCGTTGCTGCTGCCGCCGACGGTCACCCAGGAGTTGCCGGAGCGGACGCCCACCTGGACGGTGCTGTCGGAGCGGACCGCGTCGGCTGCCGGCACGCTGACCTGGACCGGACGCCCGACCCGTTCGTCGAGCGTGAGGTCGGTGTCGGCCCGCACGGCCAGGTTCGTGTGCGCCAGATAGGTCAGCTCCGGCAGGTGGGAGAACATCTGCGACACGACCGCGTAGCGCCCCTCGGGCACCCGGATGGTGATCTCACTGCCCTGCTCGTCGTCGTAGTGGTGGAGCGAGTCGTACGTGTACGGGATGTCCAGGCCCACGACGGTGGTGTAGAAGTCCCGGGTCTCCTGACCGTCCGCGCCGAGATGCCGCAGCGTCAGGGAGTGGGTGGCGGCCTCCCGGACCAACCCGACCGGCGTGGTCAGCCGCTTGCCGTCGCCGGTGCCGGCGGTCAGCCGCCCGGAGTACGGCCCGGCCGGTGCCGTCGTCGAGGCGGTGGCCGTGACGGTGGCCTGGGCACTGCCGCCGGGCGGCACGGTCAGCGTCGACGGGTTCACCCGGAACATCCCGGAGGTGGGCGCCGTCTGCGGCCCGTCCACGGTCAGGCTCAGTCGTAGGGTCTGCGGCGTGGTGCCGGTGTTGCGGTAGGTGACCGTCCCGCTGGTCGGCGCGGCGCCGGTGTGCGGGAACGTGTGGGTGCCGAGGCTCAGGCTGGGCGGGTCGGCGAGGACCGTACCGGCGAGCGCGCCGGCCACGTCGACGCGCCCGGCGCCCTGAGCGAACACGCTGACGCCCGACGCCGGTCGGGCCGTACCCATCAGCGCGGCTTTGATCATGTCTCCGGTCCAGTCCGGGTGCTTCTGCTTGAGCAGGACGGCACTGCCGGCCGCGTGCGGCGCCGCGAAGGAGGTGCCCCACAGGCCGTCGGTGTAGGGGCCGGTGCCGTACGCGTCGGTGCTGCGGGCAGCGGTGACGTCGACGCCGGGCGCGGTGAGGTCGGGCTTGACGGCGTCGTCGCCGAGACGTGGGCCCCGGTTGGAAAAGGACGCCAGCCGGTCGTCGTGGTCGACCGCGCCGACGGCCAGCGCGGCATCGGCGGTTGCCGGTGACCCGACGTCGTAGTCCTGGGCGGCGTTCGGGTTGTTGCCGTTGTCGCCGCTGTTGCCGGACGCGACCACGAAGAGCGTGCCGTGCTGCTCGCTCAGGCGGCGCAGGGCGATCTCCAGGGGGTCGTCGCCGGGGGTGTCCGGGAAGCCGAGACTCATGTTGACGACTGCGGCGCGCTTCGGGCCGGCCGCCCACTCCATCGCGGCGATCACCGCCGACTCGGTCGAGTCCCAGTCACCGGTCTTGGCGTCGATGATCGTCGCCTCGGGGGCGACGCCCCGGTACCGGCCGGCCGAGGCGGCCCCACTGCCGGCGGCGACGGCGGCGACGGCCGTGCCGTGTCCCATCAGGTCGCGGACGTCGTCGCTGGTGGGTACGCCGCCCTCGGAGACCGGCGAGAAGTCGACCTGGGCGGCTACCCGGCCGACCAGGTCGGGGTGGGTGGCGTCGATCCCGCTGTCGATCACCGCGACGGTGACACCCCGGCCGGTCAGGCCGGCCTGCCAGGCGCTCGGGGCGCCGATCTGCTGGATACCCTCGGCGCCGCTGAAACGCCCGACGGCGTCCAGCCAGACCTTGCCCTTCGCGCCCTTGCGGGTCAGCCCCGACCAGAGCCGGTCGAGGCCCTGCTTGCGGGTGTGCATCGCGGTGGCCGGGAAGCTGGTCATCCGGTGCACGATCGTGCCGTCGACGCCACTGTCGGTGGAGGCGATGATCGGCAGGTCGGCACGTCGGTCGTCGTCGTACCCGTCGGCGAGCAGCCCGGTCACGTCGAACAGCCGTGGGTCGAGTCGGTCCGCCCGCAACAGCGGCAGCGCGTCGGCCGGCACCACCCGTACCCGGCCGGCGATCGTGCTGGTCAGCATCGGAATCTCCGACCGTCCCGGGCCCGGGACGACGCTGACGCCGCCGTCGGTGGTCACGGTGACCCGGTCACCGGTGATCAGCGTCGCGGTCCGACCGCCGCCGGAGGGCGCAGCCGCCCCGGC
>NZ_SISL01000383.1:0-5519 GCF_004307965.1 Verrucosispora sp. SN26_14.1
GTGGGCTCGGAGATGGGTATACGAGCCAGGCCGACACCGGCGCTGTCGACGTGCCGCGTGGAATCGCCGGTGGGGACGGCGGACCGGGCCGGGACGAGGTGGCCGGGGTGCTGCGGCGGTTGCTCGCCGAACCACTGCACCGGCGGCCCGACGAGATCGCCGACGACACCTCGTTCCTCGCCCTCGGCCTGGACTCGCTGGCCGCCGTGGACCTGGTCAAGCGGCTGGAGGAGGAACTCGGCCGGGAGCTGCCGGTCACCCTGTTCTTCGAGTACACCACCGTCGCCGACCTGGCCGCCCACCTCACCGGGATGCGCGACGCCGAACCCGTGACGCGTACGCCGTCGGTCGGGTCGCGGACGTCGGTCGAGGGCGAGCCGTTCCCGCTGACCGCCGTGCAGCGGGCGTTCCACGTCAACGACCGGCTGCACCCCGCCGTGGCCAGCTTCGCCTTCGTCCAGCAGACCGTCACCGGTCCCCTGGACGCCTCGCTCCTCGGGCAGGTGCTGGCGCGTCTGGAGACGCGTCACCCGATGCTGCGGGTCCGGTTCGCACCCGGTCCGGGTACGCCTCGCCAGGTGGTCAGGCCCGTACCGGCCCGACCGGCTCCGACGCCGGACTGGTACACGGTGCGGACGCTCACCGAGCCGTTGACCGAGGTGCGGAAGCGGCTGTGCAACACCCCGGTCGACCTGTCCCGGCAGCCGCCGTTGCGAGCGGTCCTCGTCCGGGAGGCACCCGATCGGGCCCACCTGATGCTGGTGCTGCACCATGCCGCCGGGGACGGGTTCAGCCTGAACCTGCTCAGCGAGGAACTGTGGGCCGACTACACCACCCTGGCCCACGGCCGTACGCCGGTGCACCGCCCGCCCGCGCCCGGGTTCGACACGTACGCGCGCGAGGTGGCCGTGCCCACGCCGGCCGACCTGGCGTACTGGCGGGATCTGCTGGCCGACGGCACGACGCTGCGGCTGCCCTTCGACGGTGACCCGGACGGACCTCCCGGCCCGCCCCTGCTGACCCTGCCGAGTGAGGTGGCGCCGGAGCTGGTGTCGGCGTTGCGGGACCGGGCCGCCGAGGCCGGCGTGACGCTGTTCCATCTGCTGCTGGCCGGGTACGTGCGCTGCCTGGCCCGGTGGGGTGGGCAGCGACGCGTGCCGGTGACGGTGGCGCGGGCCGGTCGCGACGCCCGGCTGGCCGGGATCGACCGCATCGTCGGACCGTTCGCCGACACCCTGCCCCTGGTCCTCGACGTGGACCCCGACGAGCCGGCTGGACGGCTCGCCGACCGACTCCGGGTCGCCTGGTCGGCGGCGCAGCGACACGGCTCGGTCACCAGCCTCGACCTGGCCCGTCTGCTCGACCGGCCCGGTGCCGGGCCGCGTACCGCAAGCCCGGCCGGGTTCAGCTTCGCCCGGTTCCCGGTCACCCTCGACCCGGACTGTCCGGTCGCCGTGACGCCCACGGCGGCCGGTTCCGGCTCCGCCGCCACCCGGTTGAGTCTGCTCTGCTGGGAGTCCGGTGACGGTCTCGGCCTGTCCTGGAACTTCCCGCGCCGACTGTTCACCCCGGCGACGGTGGCCCGGCTCGCCGCCGAACACCGGGACGACCTCGCCGCCATCGCCACCGGCCGACCGCCGCTGTCCACTGGTGACTCCACGCGTCCCGCGACGGTCCTGGCGGTCGCCGACACCGAGCGGCAGCCGGTCGGCGGGGGTGACGTCACCACCCGGATCCGCGCGGTCTGCCGACGCACCCCGGACGCGGTGGCGGTGACGACCGGCGCCCGGACCGTGACCTACCGGACGCTGGACCGCGACGCCGACCGGGTGGCCGCGCTGCTCGCCCGGCACGGGGTACGCCCCGGTGACCGGGTCGGTCTGCTCACCGCCCCCGGACCGCAGACCGTGGTCGGGGTGGTCGGCATCCTGCGGGCCGGTGCCGCCTGGGTGCCGCTGGACGCGGCCCACCCACCGGCTCGCCTCGCCGACCACCTGGTCCGGGCCGGAGCCGACGTACTGCTGCACGACGACGACTCGACCGCCGTGGCGGCCCGCCTCGACGCTGCCGCACGACCGGTCCCCTTCGACGGGATCGCGACCGTCGCGGAACACGACGTGCCCTCGGTGCCCGAGGCGGCACCGGACCGGACCGCCTACGTGATCTTCACGTCGGGGTCGACCGGGCGACCCAAGGGCGTACCGGTCAGCCACGCGTCGATGCGCACGTACCTCGACTGGGCCGTCACCACCTTCGGCTACCGACCCGGGGACCGGCTCGCCCAGACGGCGTCGAGCTGCTTCGACGCCTCGGTCCGGCAGATCCTGGCCCCGCTGCTGGTCGGGGCCACCGTGGTCACGTTCACCCGCACCCAGCTCCGCGATCCGCAGGCGTTGCTGTCCCGGATCGCCCGGGACCGGATCACGGTGTGGAGTTCGGTCCCCACGCTGTGGGAGCGGATCCTGCGCGCCGCCGAGGAGCACGGACGCCGGCACGGCGAGGTGCCCGACCTGACCGCGCTGCGCTGGGTGCACGTGGGCGGCGAGGAACTGTCGCCGGTGGCGGTCCGGCGCTGGTTCGACCTGTTCGGCGACGCCCGGATCACCAACCTGTACGGCCCGACCGAGACCACCGTCAACGCCACCTGGCACCTGATCGACGCGCGGCCGGACGACGCGGTACGCCGACTGCCGATCGGCCGTCCGGTCGGCGGGGCGGTGGTCCGCGTCGTCGACCCGGACGGTCGGGACTGCCCGTCCGGGGTGGCCGGCGAGCTGTATCTCGGCGGTGCCGGTCTCACCAGCGGCTATCTCGGCGAGCCGGAGCTGACCGAGGCGGCGTTCGTGATCCACGACGGCGAGCGGTTCTATCGCAGCGGCGACCGGGGCCGACTCGCGCCGGACGGGACCCTGGAGTTCCTCGGCCGCCTCGACGACCAGATCAAGATCCACGGTCACCGGGTGGAACCCGGCGAGATCGAGGCGGTGCTGCGGACCCATCCGGAGGTCGCCTCGGCGACCGTCCTGCACCGGGCCGATCCGCACCCTCGCCTGCACGCCTTCGTGCTGCCCGCGCCGCAGACCACCCCCACCACGGCCGCGCTGCGCGCCCATCTGGCCGCTCGCCTGCCGGCGCACATGGTGCCCGCGCGTCTGCACCTGCTGGCCAGCCTGCCGTTGACCGCCACCGGCAAGGTCGACCGCGAATCGCTGGCGGCGCTGGCGGACCGCCGCGCACCGGCAACCGGCCTCACCGGTCCGGCCGGCACCGAAGCGGAGCTGGCCCGCATCTGGGCCGGTCTGCTGGACCTGCCGGTGGTCGGCCCGGACGACGACTTCTTCGCCCTCGGCGGCGACTCGATCCTGGCCCTGGAGGTCTTCGCCCACCTTCAGGAGCGCCACGCGGTCACGGCGAGCCCGACGCTCCTTTACGAGCACCGGACTCCGGCCGCCCTGGCCGCCGCACTCGACGCCGGTGCCGCGGACGACGATGCCACGACGGGCCCGACGACCGTCGACAGTGGACCGGTTGTCGACGCCGTGCCGCAGACGGACTCCGCCGCGCCGTTTCCGGTCACCGCCGCCCAGCGTGGGTTCCTGCTCGCCGACGCCGTCCTGCCCGGTGCCGGGACTGCCTGGCTGGCCCGGTTACGGCTGCACGGGCCGTTGCGCCGGGACGCCTTCCAGCGTGCGGTGGACCTGCTGGTCGCCCGGCACCCGATGCTGCGGACCGTCTTCCCGGCCGGTGCCCGGCCACCGGTGCAGCAGGAACTGCCCGTCGCGATGCGGCTGCCGGTGGCGTACGAGAGCGTGACCGGCCCGGCCGAGGTGGCCGACCGGGTGGCGGAGGAACGTCGCCGACGGTTCGAGCCGTGGGCCTGGCCCCTGCTGCGGTTGCGCCTGCTGCGGGTCGCACCGGACGACCACGTCCTGCTGGTGCACGCCCACCACCTGATCGGTGACGGCTACAGTGCCGCGCTGCTGGGCCACGAACTGCTGGCCGCGTACCACGCCGACGGGACGGCCGATCCGCTGCCGCCGCTGCGGGCCGGTTTCCGGGACTACGTACGGCTGCTGGCACAACGGGCCGCCGCCGCACCGGACCCGGCCGCGTACGCGTGGTGGTCGCAGCGGTTCGGGTCCGCGTACCGGCCACCGGTGCTGCGGGCGGAGACCGATCGGCGGCACGCCGACGGCACCACGGATCCGGGGACCCCGGTCCGCGCGTTCACGCTCGACGCCACGGTGGTGGCGGGACTACGCCGGCTGGCCACCGACGCGTCGAGCACCCTGTACGCGCCGGTGCTGACCGCGTACCACCGGGTGGTGGCCCGGTTCACCGGTCAGGACGACCTGGTCCTCGGGTTGGCCGTGACCGGACGCGACCACCCGCTGCCGGACCTGCACCGGATCTTCGGGCCGTGTGCGGCGATGCTGCCGCTGCGCCTGACCGGCACCGAGCCCTTCCCGGTCCATCTGGCCCGGGTCGCGGCCGAGGTCAGCGCCGCCCGGCAGTACGCCGACCCGCCGTCGATCGCGGCGGCCGTGCCGGCCGGACGACCCGACGGCGCGCCGACCGGCGCCCAGTTCTTCTTCAGCTTCCTGGACTTCGACGCGCTCCGGCCCGCCGCGACGGGGACGGTCGGGCCGGACCGGCTCGACCTCTCCTGGGACGAGGACAGCGAACTCGCCCCGCCGCCGCTGGGCACCGACCTGTTCCTCACCGCCCGGCCGGTGGCCGACGGGCTGCGGGTCACCCTGCGCGGCTCCCCCACGGCGCTGAGCGCCGCCGACCTGGACCACCTCGCCGACCGGCTCCGCGCCGACCTGAACGAGGCGGCGACCGGGCCGGAGCCGGCGGCAGCCGGGCCGAACGCCGCCCCGTCCCCGACGAGCCCGGTGGCGACCGCACCGAGCCAGGGGCCGGCCTCGCCGCACACGAGCACGGCGGCGACCGTCCGACCGGGTCCGACGCCGGCACTGACCGCCGCCATCGTCGGGTACCTGCCGTCGCCCGCGCAGCTCGCCGTGATCGCCGGGCTGCCCGCCGGGAGCCTGCCCCGCGAGCAGCTTCGCGAGCTGCTCTTCCCCGGCGGGCGACCCCGGCTGTTGGAGGAGCTGTCCACTCCGCTGGGCACCTCCGGCTTCGTCTGTCTCCCCCGTTTCGCCGACGAGCTGACCACCGCCGGGGACGGGCTCGCCACCGAGACCGCCGCCGCCGTCGACCTCGCCGCCGGTCTCGGCGCGACCTGCGTCTCCCTCGCCGGTCTGATCCCCGCCCACACCGGGTACGGGGTGGGGGTGCTGCGGCGCACGCGGACCGCCACGGCGGTCACCACCGGTCACGCGGCCACGGTCGTCTCGGTGGTCCTGACCGTCGAGGCGGCGCTGGCGGCGACCGGGCGTAGCCTGGCCGGACGGACCGTCGCCGTGGTCGGTCTCGGCTCGATCGGGTTCTCCTCGCTGCGGCTGCTGCTGGCCCGCGCGCCCCGGCCACCGGCGCGGCTGCTGCTCTGCGAC
>NZ_SISL01000384.1:0-5505 GCF_004307965.1 Verrucosispora sp. SN26_14.1
CCCGCGCACCCCACCGGCTCGCCCGCAACCGGGGTCCGTAGCGCCGCCCGGCCCGGAACGCCACCGCGTCGCCCGTCGCCGCCGCGACCACCATCACCGCCAGCGCCGGACCGAGCCGCAACGTCCCGGTGTACGTGAGGAAGCCCACCAACAGCAGAGTGGCCTCACCGGGCGCCACCAACCCGACGAGCAGAGCCGTCTCGGCCGCCACCACCAGGGCCGCCACCACGTAGATCAGACCCGGTGGCAGGCTCTGCACCGAGTTCAGCAGATCGTGCACGGCGCCCCCGGATCACCTCGGCAGGACTGCCCTGCAAGTGTGACAGTGCTCTCCGTCACCGCGCGCCCCCACCCTCCGGTGACCCCGACGCCACGCGGCTACCGCCGAGGCGGGAGGATGGAGCTCATGCAGCTGCGCACCGACCTTCGCAACGTCGCCATCATCGCTCACGTCGACCACGGCAAGACCACCCTGGTCGATGCCATGTTGCGGCAGGCCGGCGCCTACGGCGCCCGGGGCGAGGTGACCGAGCGGGTGATGGACTCGATGGACCTCGAACGCGAGAAGGGCATCACCATCCTCGCCAAGAACACCGGCGTGCGCTACCTGCCGGCGGACGGCTCCGACCCGGTCACCATCAACATCATCGACACCCCCGGCCACGCCGACTTCGGCGGTGAGGTCGAGCGCGGCCTGACCATGGTCGACGGCGTGGTGCTCCTGGTCGACGCCAGCGAGGGCCCGCTGCCGCAGACCCGGTTCGTGCTCCGCAAGGCCCTCAAGGCCCGGATGCCGATCATCCTCGTGATCAACAAGGTGGACCGTCCCGACGCCCGGATCAAGGAGGTCGTCGACGACAGCTACGAGCTCTTCCTCGACCTCGACGCCGACGAGGAGCAGATCGACTTCCCGATCGTCTACGCCTGCGCCCGCGACGGCATCGCCTCGCTGACCCAGCCCGCCGACGGCTCCGTACCCCAGGACAGCCAGAGCCTGGAGCCGCTGTTCCGCACCCTGCTGGACACCATCCCGCCGCCCGCGTACGACGAGCAGGCCCCGCTCCAGGCGCACGTGACCAACCTCGACGCCTCCCCGTTCCTCGGCCGCCTCGCGCTGTGCCGGGTCCGGCAGGGCACCATCGCCAAGGGCCAGACCGTGGCCTGGTGCCGCACCGACGGCAGCACCCAGCGGGTCCGCATCTCCGAGCTGCTGATGACCGAGGGCCTGGAGCGCAAGCCCGCCGACTCGGCCGGCCCGGGCGACATCATCGCCGTCGCCGGCATCCCCGAGATCATGATCGGCGAGACGCTCGCCGACGCGGAGAACCCGCAGCCGCTGCCGCTGATCACCGTCGACGAGCCGGCCATCTCGATGACCATCGGCACCAACACCTCGCCGCTGGTCGGCCGGGTCAAGGGCGCCAAGGTCACCGCCCGGATGGTCAAGGACCGGCTGGACAAGGAACTGATCGGCAACGTGTCGCTGCGGGTGCTGCCCACCGAGCGCCCGGACGCCTGGGAGGTGCAGGGCCGAGGCGAGCTGGCGCTGGCGATCCTGGTCGAGCAGATGCGCCGCGAGTCCTTCGAGCTGACCGTCGGCAAGCCGCAGGTGGTCACCCGCGAGATCGACGGCCGCACCTGCGAGCCGGTGGAGCGGCTCACCATCGACTCGCCCGACGACTACCTCGGCGCGATCACCCAGCTGCTGGCCACCCGCAAGGGCCGGATGGAGCAGCTGGTCAACCACGGCACCGGCTGGATCCGGATGGAGTGGCTGGTCCCGGCGCGCGGCCTGATCGGCTTCCGCACCGAGTTCCTCACCGAGACCCGCGGCACCGGCATCCTGCACCACGTCTTCGAGTCGTACGAGCCGTGGTTCGGCGAGCTGCGGACCCGCAACAACGGCTCGCTGGTCGCCGACCGGGCCGGTGCGGTCACCGCCTTCGCGATGACCAACCTCCAGGAACGCGGCCAACTCTTCGTCGAGCCCACCACCGAGGTGTACGAGGGCATGATCGTCGGGGAGAACTCCCGCTCCGACGACATGGACGTCAACATCACCAAGGAGAAGAAGCTCACCAACATGCGCTCCTCCACCGCCGACGAGACCGAGAAGCTGATCCCGCCGCGCAAGCTGTCGCTGGAGCAGGCCCTCGAGTTCTGCCGCGAGGACGAGTGCGTCGAGGTCACCCCCGCCGCCGTACGCATCCGCAAGGTCGTGCTCGACCAGACCCAGCGGGCGCGCACCGCCGCCCGCCGCAAGCACGCCGGCTGACCCCTTTCATGTCCGCCGACGACGCGCGGCTGGACCGGGAACCCGGCACGATCTCGGTGTACGCGGGGCGGCTCGACGCCCCGCCCACCTGGACCCGACACGCCGAGGTCACCCACTACGCGGCGAGCACCATGAAACTCGCGGTGCTCGCCGCGCTGCACCGCACCGCCGAGACCGGACGGCTCGACCTGGACACCCCGGTGCCGGTCCGCAACCGGTTCACCTCCGCCCTCCCGGACGCACCCCCGTACTCCTGCGTCCGGGAGTACGACAACGACCAGGAGGTCTGGGACCGGCTCGGGCGGCAGGTGCCGCTGCGCTGGCTCGCCGAACGGATGATCGTGCGGTCCAGCAACCTCGCCACCAACCTGCTCCTCGACCACGTCGGCCGACCCGCCGTGGCCGAGGTCTGGGCCGCAGCCGGCGCCCGGCACAGCGTCACCGCCCGGGGCATCGAGGACCTCGCCGCCCGCGACGCCGGCATCACCAACCTGGTCACCGCCGCCGACCTGGCCGCCCTGCTGCGCGCCGTCGCCGTCGGCGCCACCCGCCCCGGGCCGATCGCCTCACCCACCGCCTGCGCCGCGATGCGCGACGTGCTCTGCGCCCAACAGGTCCGCCAGGACATCGCCGAGGGCCTACCCGCCGGCACCCGGCTGGCCCACAAGAACGGCTGGGTACGCGGAGTCCGCCACGGCGCGGCAGTGGTCTTCCCCACCGACGCCCCGCCGTACCTGCTGGTCGTCTGCACCACCACCCCGCTGACCGCGCAACAGCCCAGCGGCCCGGCCGACGCGCACGCCCGACGCCTGGTCGCCGACATCTCCGCCCGGCTGTGGCGCGACCGCCACCACCTCACTCCAGCAGGTTGGCCCGCAACGCCGCCACCGTCTCACCGGTGACCCCCAGCCCGTCCCGCAGGTACGCGTCGAACGACCCGTGCACCCGCCGCACCTGCGCGTACCCGGCGTCCAGATACTCCGGACGGACCTCCAGCACCGGACGCACCGCCGCGTCGTCAAGCCCGGGATGCCGCCGCCGCATCGCCTCGATCAGCACCTCGCGCAGGCTCTCGGTCAACTCGTTGTTGGCCAGGTAGTCGGCCCGGATCGCGGCCTCGTCCACGCCCAGGGCGTGCAGCAGCACCACGGTCAGCCAACCGGTGCGGTCCTTGCCCGCCGAGCAGTGGTACACCAACGGCAGGTTCGGTGCCTCGGCCGCCAACCGCACCGCCGCGCCGAAACCCGCCCGGGCCGACTCCCCGGTCACGAACCAGCGGTAGATGTCCGCCATCGCCGCCGGTGTCCCCTGCCGCGCCAGGTCCGCGTACCCGTCCAGGTCGTGCCCGAGCAGCACCGCCGAGACGTAGGTGAAGACCGGATGGGCCGGGTCGTGCACCGGCAGGTGCACCACGGTCGGCGCGCCGACCAGCCGGTCCGGCGGGGCCACCGACATCTCCGAGTCGTCCCGCAGATCCACCACGCACGCCGGACCGAGCCCGGCCAGCACCGTCAGGTCCTCGTCGGTCAGCCGGCCCAACGCGGGGGTACGGATCAGCCGCCCCGGCCGGACCCGCCGTCCCCGCGCACCGACCAGACCACCCAGATCCCGCGCGTTGGGCGCACCCACGAGCCGCCAGTCCCGTTCCAGGCCCACGTTCCCACCCTCTCCTTCGCCGTGTCGCACCGCGCCTACCAGGGTGCCCGATCCGACGATCACCACCACACGGGCGGTCCCGTCGTCCCGGGCAGGCAGACGCGGCGTGCCGCCCGGAGTAAAGATGCGGACTGAGGATTGTCGATCGGCGGAAAGTTTCCTATCGTCCGGACTCAGGGGTGCAACCGGCCGGGGGTGGGCGTGCGACACGGTGCCGAAGCGGAGGTCCGGGTCGCCGTCGCCACCCTCTGGCGATCTCCCGACGAGGTGCGGGCGGTCGACGCCCCGGCACTCGGCGCTCCGGCCGAGGTCGGGGCGTGGGTCGCCGGACTGGCCGCCGGACCGCCACGCTGCTCGGCGCGCACCGCATCTGAGTAGGAGACCGACGTTCTGGTGTGACCCACCGCCCTCCCGCTAAGGCATCCTAGGAGGCTAGGTGCCATGGGTGGCGGGGAGCAGCGGATCGGCCAGGGACCAGCCGGCGGCCAGCAGTGCGTCGCACGCCGCCACCGCCGTGGCCAGCCGCTCGGCGTGCGACCCGGACAGCGTCACCGTCGGCACCCCGCACCCGACCAGCTCGGTGCGGAACCGCCCGGTCATCCAGGCCCGCAGGTGCTCGCCGTCACGCAGCCCGTCGTCGTCGAAGGGCACGCCCTCGTGGTCGGTCAGCAGATACAGCGCCGGACGTCGGGCCGCCGCCCGGACCACCGAGGAGGTCGAGCCCAGATACCGCTCCTCCCAGACGGCGGTCGCCCGGGCGTCCGTGTCGCAGAACAGCAGCGGGCCGCTGACCCGGGCCGCCGCGTCCTCGGCCGCCTGCTGCCCGCGGACCACCTCGACGAAGTCGTCCCGGTCCCAGGTCACGTCGAAGACCGTCGCCGAGGGCTCCCGCCGACGCAGGAGCGCCAGCTTGCGGGCGGTCAGCTCGCGGCCGTACTCGGGGACCCACGCCGTGTCGTAGTGGGCGGCCAGCGCCGCCGCCATCGTGGTGGTGCCGCTGGACTCGGCGCCCACCACCACGACCCGGCGGACGAACCAGGCCCGCACCGGCGGGCTCAGCCACCGCCAGTGTGTCACCGGGTCGGCGCGGACCGCCGTACCGGAGACCGGCACCGCCCGCCGGTCCGGGTCCACGCAGACCGCCACCGCGTCGAAGCGACGGGCCAACTCCGCGCCGTACTCCTCGGAGGAGAACACGGCGTCCACCGGCTCGGGCCCGACCGCCTCCCGGAACACCGCGCAGTGCGCGTCCCACACCGCCGGGTCCGCGTAGTCGACCGGATGGTCGTCATACCGCCCCACCACCCGGACCCGGCCGCTGCCCGCGTGCGCCTCCCGCAACCAGGCGACCCGCTCGGCGAGCGGGATCGACTCCCGCCGGGACGGCGCGACCACCACGGTCACCGTCGCGCAGCGCGCCGCCGCCGCCTCGATCAGCGCGTGGTGGCCGGCATGCGGCGGATAGAACTTCCCGACCACCATGCCGTGCCGGAACCGGGGGGCGTCCCCGGGCGGGGTGGCCGCCAGGTCGGTCCCGCCGCTCACGCGACCACCGGCGCCGCGCCGGGCGGCAC
>NZ_SISL01000385.1:0-5474 GCF_004307965.1 Verrucosispora sp. SN26_14.1
GCAGCGGTGTATAAGAGACAGGGCTCGGCCCGCTGGTCGAGCTGGTCGGCGGCGTGGACCGGCTGCTGCCCGCCGACGGTCTGGACCGGCTGGGGACTCCCGGCGGGCCGGTGGAGGTGGCGGTGAACCTGCACGGCCGGGGGCCGCGTTCGCACCGGCTGCTCGCCACCACCGGCCCGGACCGGTTGTTCGCCTTCGCCGACGCGCGGGCGGACCACGCCGACGGGCCCGGGTGGGACGAGGAGGAGCACGAGGTGGCGCGCTGGTGCCGGCTGCTGCGCTGGTACGGGATCCCGACCGACCCGACCGACCTGGACCTGCGACGGCCGGCGTCGGGGACGATGCCGACCGGCGTGACGGTGCTGCATCCGGGCTCCAAGGTGCCGGCCAAGCGCTGGCCTCCCGGGCGGTACGCGGCGGTGGCCCGGGAGCTGACCGGCCGGGGACACCGGGTGGTGCTGACCGGCGGTACGGGGGAGCGGGCCACCGCCGTACGGGTCGCGGACGAGGTCGGGTTGCCCGCCGACGCGGTGCTGGCCGGGCGGACCGACCTCGGGCAGCTCGCCGCCCTGGTCGCCGGTGCGCGGCTGGTGGTCAGCGGGGACACCGGAGTGGCGCACCTGGCCACCGGCTACCGCACCCCGTCGGTGGTGATCTTCGGTCCGGTCCCGCCCGCCCGATGGGGGCCGCCGCCGGAGCGACGACGACACCGGGTGCTCTGGGCCGGACCTGCGGCATCCCCGGGCCGGGACGGGGTAGACGGTCATCCGGCGGTCTCCGCCGTCGGGGTCGACGCGGTGCTGGCCGCCGTCGAGGAGGTGGAACGGGTGGTGCGGGCGGATCGTGCGGTTGCGGCGTAGTGATCCGGGTCGGCCGGGATACGGCCGCCGGCGACGCGGTCCGGGCTGGTCGTTCGTCGACCCGCGCGGCGAGCCGGTGCGCGACCCGGACGACCTGGCCCGGCTGCGTGCCCTGGTCATCCCGCCGGCCTGGCGCCAGGTGTGGATCTCGCCGCACCCGAACGGGCACATCCAGGCCATCGGGACCGACGCCGCCGGCCGCAAGCAGTACCTCTACCACCCGATGTGGCGGCAGCGGCAGGACGAGGCCAAGTTCGAGCACGTGCTGGAGGTGGCCCGCCGGCTGCCGGTGCTGCGCGAACGGGTCGGCCACGACCTGACCGGGCGCGGGCTGCGCCGCGAGCGGGTGCTGGCCACCGTGACCCGGCTGCTCGACATGGGCACCTTCCGGGTCGGCAGCGACCAGTACGCGGCCGGGGACGACCCGACGTTCGGCGTCGCCACCCTCCGCCCCGAACACGCCCGGTCCCGCCAGGGCTGCGTGGTCTTCGAGTTCCCGGCGAAGGGCGGCATCGAGCAGGTGCGTCGGGTCTCCGACCCGGAGCTGTGCCGGGTGCTCACCCATCTGCGTCGCAGTCGCCGGGCGGCGGACCGGTTGTTCGGCTACTGGGACGGCCGGCAGTGGCGCGACGTGCGGGCCGACGAGGTCAACGACTACCTGCGCGACGCCAGCGGCGGCGAGATGACCGCCAAGGACTTCCGCACCTGGCACGCCACCGTCCGGGCGGCCACCGAACTGGCCGTCCTCGGGCAGCCGAGGTCGGTCACCGCCCGTCGGCGCGCGGTGGCCGGCGTGATGCGCGAGGTGGCGGAGCTGCTCGGCAACACCCCGACGGTGGCCCGGACGTCCTACGTGGACCCGAGGGTGGTCGACCTGTTCCACGACGGTGTGGTGGTGCCGGTCACCCGGGACACCGACCGCGAGCAGGCCGAGCGCGCCGTGCTCGACCTGCTGGACCGGTCCTGACCGGTCACCGGCCGCCCGCCGTACGCGTCCGGATCATCGCCTCGACTCCGTCGAGCACGCGGCCGAGCCCGAACCGCCACTCGGCGTCGACGTAGTCCTCGTCGTCGTCGCCCTCGGCGATCAGTTCGTGGATCGCCGGGTACGGCCCGTCGGCGGTGAGCCGGGCCAGGTGCCGCCAGTAGTGCAGGCCCACCTGTTCGGGGGTCTGCCCGCTGCGCACCGCCGCCTCCATTAGGTCGGCGGTGGTGGTGGCCCAGCTCCGGGCGTACCCGCTGACCAGCATGATGGTGGAGACCCGCTCGGTGCCGCGTAGGCCGGTGCCGGCCAGGGCGAGGAGTCCGTACTCCAGCCAGCGGACCTGGTTGGGGTTAATCGGCGGGCCGCTGATCGGCACGTGCCGTATCCACGGCTGTCGGCGTAACGCCTCCAGGCTCCCCTCGGCCCACCGGGTCAGTGCGGGACGCCACCCCTCGTCGGGGGCACGTGGGCGCGGGGGCGGTCCGTACGCGGTGTCGACCATGAGGTCGAGCAGGTCGTGTTTGGTCGGCACGTACCGGTAGAGCGACATCGTCGACGCGCCCAGCTCGCGGGCGACGCGGCTCATCGACACCGCGCCGAGCCCCTCCGACTGGGCGACCTGGATCCCGGCGGAGACCACCTGCTCCAGACTGAGGCCACGCTTCGGGCCACGGCTCGGACGCTCGCGCAGCCCCCAGGCGAGCGCGACGTTCTCGGGCAGTTCGACCTCGGGGCCGTCGCTCACTTCCACCTCCACCGGACCGGCTTGACCCTCATCCTAACTTCTGCGTATGTTCTACGCAGATAAGCGTACGGCATACGCAGAAAGCGGAGGGTGACCCATGACGAACGGACCACCGGCGGTCGAGCTGGTCGAGCTGAGGAAGTCCTTCGGCGACCTCGTCGTCCTCGACGGGCTGACCATGCGGGTGCCGGCCGGCGGCGTACACGCGCTGCTCGGCCAGAACGGGGCCGGCAAGACCACCACCGTGCGGATCCTGGCCACGCTGACCCGGCCCGACGGGGGCAGCGCCCGGGTCGCCGGCCACGACGTGGTGCGCGACCGGCGGCGGGTCCGGCGGACGATCAGCCTCGCCGGCCAGCACGCCGCCCTGGACGACACCCAGACCGGCCTGGAGAACCTGACCATGCTGGCCCGGCTCACCGGGCTGTCCGGGTCGGCGGCCCGGAAGCGCGCCACCGACCTGTTGGAACGCTTCGCGCTGAGCGACGCGGGCGGGCGGCAGGCGATCACCTACTCCGGGGGCATGCGCCGCCGCCTGGACCTCGCCGCCAGCCTGGTCGGGCAGCCGTCCGTGGTCTTCCTCGACGAGCCCACCACCGGCCTGGACGTGCGCAGCCGGCAGGGGCTCTGGGAGGTCGTCGGCGAACTCGCCCGCACCGGGGTGACCGTGCTGCTCACCACGCAGTACCTGGAGGAGGCCGACCGACTGGCCGACCGGATCACCGTGTTGCACCAGGGCGCGATCGCCGCCGAGGGCACCGCCGACGACCTCAAGCGCCGTTTCGGCGCGCACCGGCTGGAGCTGACCTGGCACGAGGAGGCCGGCCTCCGCGCGGCGGCCGCGCTGTTGGGCGACCGGGTCACCGGCCGGGACCCCGAGTGGCTCGCCCTCTCGGTGGCCACCGACGGCAGTGCGGCACAGGTGCGCGCGCTGCTCGACGAGATCGATCCGGACCGTCACGGGGTGGCCCGGTTCGCCGTCCGGGAGGCGACCCTCGACGACGTCTTCCTCACCCTCACCGGCACTCCGGTGCCCGCGAAACGGCAGGTGGCCCATGTCTGAGCTGGCGGTACGCGGATCGCAGACGGCGGTGATGATCGGCCGTTGCGTCCGGCTGTCCCGCCGCAACGTCGACGCGTTGCTCACCTCGCTGCTGCTGCCGGTGATGCTGATGCTGGTCTTCGTCTACCTCTTCGGCGGGGCGATCGACACCGGCTCGGCGTACGTCACCTACGTGGTGCCCGGCGTGCTGCTGCTCTGCGCCGGGTTCGGTGCGGCGGGCACGGCGGTGAGTGTCACCACGGACATGACCAACGGCATGATCGAGCGGCTGCGCACCATGGACGTCGGCGCGACCTCGATCATCGGCGGTCACGTGGTGGCCAGCATCGCCCGCAACACGGTCTCCACCGTGCTGGTGCTGGCCGTCGCCGTCGCCATCGGGTTCCGGCCCGCCGTGGCACCGCTGCGGTGGCTGGCCGCCGCCGGGGTGCTGCTGCTGTTCCTGCTGGCGGTCTCCTGGCTGTCGGCGGCGTTCGGGCTGTTGGCCCGTACCCCCGAGGCGGCCAGCGGCTACACCTTCCTGGTGATGTTCCTGCCCTACCCGAGCAGTGCCTTCGTGCCGGTCGAGACGCTGCCCGGTTGGCTGCGTGGCTTCGCCGAACACCAACCCGTCACGCCGGTCATCGAGTCCCTGCGCGGGTTGCTGCTCGACCTGCCGGTCGGCACGGCGCCGGCCCGTGCGGCGGCCTGGTGCCTGGGTCTGCTGGCGGTCGCGGTGCTGCTCTCGGCGGTGCTGTTCCGTCGCCGGATCGCCTGATCCGCACGACGCGGGGGGCGACACCCGACGGGTGTCGCCCCCCGACCGTCACTGTCGCTCAGTCGTTGAGGACCTGGGCCAGCCGGTCCCGGAAGCGCCGCTCCGAGGGGCTGACCTGACTGCCGCCGAGCCCGAGGATGCCGCCGCTGGTGGCCGCCCCCACCACCTGGTCGGTGATCTCCACCAGCCAGTGCCGGTACGCGCCGGCCTCGCCCTCGTCGACCTTCTCCGCCAGCAGCGCCGCAGCGGCCTTGGCCCGGCCCAACACGTCCTCGGCGTACGCGCGCGGGTCGTCCGGCGCGATCACCGGCAACTCCTCACCGGCCTCCGGGTCGCCCACCCGGGTCACGATCTCCCCGGCCACGGCGGCCACCAACGGGCTGGCCGACTCCCGACCGGTGGAGATGGTCTCCAGCCCGGCCGCGCTCTCGGCCATCGTCGCCCGGGTGCTGTCGGACTCCGCGGCGCTCGCCGCGGTGAGCACCGCCTGCGGCAGGCCGACAAGCAACCCCCACTCCTCGTCGGAGAAACCGAAAGCGGTGTACGCCGGCTCTTCGATCACGACCGTGCCTCTCCCGTTCGTCGTCCGGATCCCGGTCACGCGCCATCCGTGCTGGCCGCGCCGGGCCCGGTATGTCCCCGCCGCCATCGCGGCGGGCTCAGGTTAGTCCAGCGTCAGCAGTCCCTGTTCGGACACCACGCTGACCGACAGCGTCTTGTACCCGACCTCCTCGAAGAGGACCGTCATCCGGTCGTCCTCGTAGCTGAGCACCAGGCCGCCGCCCCACTCCGGGTGCCGCACCTGGCTGTGCACCGGGAACGGACCCACCGCGCCGTCGTCGGCGGTGCTGGTGCCGGCGTGGCAGTTGTCGCAGTGCCCGCAGATCTGGGTCATCTGCTCGCCGAAGTACGCCAGCAGGGTCTGCCCCCGGCAGCCCGTGGTCTCGGCGAAGGCCCGCATCATGTCGGTCCGTGAGCGGGTCAGGTTCTGCTGCCGCTCGGCCTCGGCCACGGCCGCCTCGGCGGCCTCCACCGGGGTCGGCGAGTAGCGCGGCGCGCCGATC
>NZ_SISL01000386.1:0-5475 GCF_004307965.1 Verrucosispora sp. SN26_14.1
GGCCACGGTGGCGGGAGCACCCGGACCGTCGGGGCCCGTCGCCGCCGTCAGCCGCAGGTCGAGCAGCTTGCGCTGCAGGTCGTCGGACTCCTGCCGGGACTTCCAGGTCTCCTGACGCAGGTCGGCGAGCTGCTGCTGAGCCTTGGCGATCTCCAGCATCACCTGGGCGAGCTGCTGGCGGCTCGCCGCCGCCTCCTGCTGCGTCGCGGCCAGGTGCTGTTGCGTGGTGGCCAGGTGCTGCTGGGTGGTGGCGGCGTACTCCTCGAACTGGCGGCGGGAGGAGGCGACGTACTCGTCGGCCTCGCGGCGCGCACCGGTGACGTGCTCGTCGGCCTCGCGGCGGGTGACGGTGGCGTACTCGTCGGCCTCGCGGCGCTTGTCGGCCGCCTCGGTGCCGGCGTCGCGCAGCAGCGCGGTGGCCCGCTCCTCGGCCTCGGCGCGTACCGTCGCGGCCTCCTCCTCGGCGGCCCGGCGGATCGCGTCGGCGCCCTGCTCGATCTCGTTCTTCCGGGTGGTGTACTGCGATTCGAGCTCGGTGCGGCGGGTCTCGAAACCCGACTCCAACTCGACGGTACGGGCCCGGAACTGCTCGTCCAGCTCGGCGTTGCGCGTCGTGTACTGCTTCTCCAGCTCCTCGCGACGGCCGGTGAACTCACGCTCGGCGGTCGCCCGTCGCTCGGCCAGCTCCCGGTCCGCCGCCTCCCGCCGGCCGTTGACCTCCTTCTCCACCCCGGCCCGCCAGGCACCCAGTTCCTGCTGCGCCTGGGCGCGGGCGTGCTGCACGTACGCCTCGGTCTCGGTGCGCATGCGCTGCGCGTACGCCTCGGTCTCGGTGCGGGTGCGACGGGCGGCCTCGGTGGTCTGCGCGGTCAGCCGATCGGCCTCCTGGCGGGCCTTGTCGCGCGTGGCGCGACCGGCCGTGGCGGCGTCGTCGATGATCTGCTTGGCCTCTTGCTGGGCCTTGGCGTGCGTGGCGCGACCCGCCTCGGTGGCCTGGTCGACCAGTCGCTTGGCCTCCTGCTGCGCCTTGGCGTGCACCTCCTTGGCGGCGTCGCGGAGCTGGGTGGCCTCCTGCTGGGCGGTGGCGTGCACCTCGCGGGCCGCCTCGCGGAGCTTGGTCGCCTCCTGCTGGGCCCGGGTGTGGATCTCCTTGGCGGCGTCGCGGAGCTGGGTGGCCTCCTGCTCGGCCTTGGCCAGCGCCTCCTGGGCGACCTTGCGCAGCCGGGCGGCCTCCTCGCGGGCGGCCCGGGCGGCGGCCTCGGACTCCGCCTTACGGGCGGCGGCCTGGCGCTCCTCCTCGGCCCGCCGGGTGGCCAGCGCGATCTCGAAGTCCTTGAGCGCCTTGGCGGCCTCGGCGCGCGCCTCGTCGATGATGTGTTCGGCGGTGGCCCGGCGCGCCTCGATCTCCTCGTGGGCGGCACCGAGAATGTCCTCGGCCTGCTCCTCGGCCAGAGCGAGGATCTGCTCCACCCGGGGGCCCAGATGACGGAACGCGGCCCGGTCGACCACGCCGACCTGCTTACGGACCTGGGCGAGGTCACGCTGGAGCACCTCGACCTGACCGGCCAGCTTGTGGATCTGGGTGTAGGCCTGTTCCCGTTCGGCCGCCAACGCCGAGATCTCGTGCTCCGCACGAGCGACATACCGGTCGACCTGCCGTTTTTCGTACCCTCGCAGGGCGGACTCGAAGCTGGGCTCCGTGGTCACATCCCCGCCGAGAGAGAACAGTTCCTCGCCGTGCGACATGCTCCCATCCTCACACGCAACGGCCACTCCTGGGGCGATACGGACGCCCCTGTTGGGAGCTACTTCACGTGCCGGGGGAGCGGGTTGCCGACGCGTCCCGCCTATGCAGGGCGGCGCGGGGTGGCACCGTCACCCGGTGTCACCCCGCGCCGTCGATCATGCCCCGATCCGCCGGATCAGCTGGTGGTCTCCGCAGCGACCTTCTCGTCGGCCTCGTCGGCCTTCTTGGCCGCCGGCTTGTCGGCTGCGGCGGCGTTCGCGTTGTTCGGTACGCCCGGCACGATGCCGGCCAGTCCGGAGAGCATCTGCCCGAGCTGCGAGGTGACCGCGTCCTTCTGCCGGGTGAGGTCTTCGACCTCGCGGCGGGCCGCCTGGGTGGTCAGCTCGGCCTCGGTGCGCGCCTCGTTGAGCAGACGCTGCGACTCGGCGCGAGCCTCGCTGAGGGTCCGCTCGGAGAGCGCCTTGGCCTTCTCGATCGTCTCGGTGGCGTTGCGCTCGGACTCGACCCGCCGGGCCTCGGCGCGCTGCTCGATCTCCTTGGCGCGCTCCTGCGCGGCCCGGGCACGCTGCTCGGCCTCGCTGACCAGCTTCTGGGTCTGCGCGACCTGGGCGGCGTGCCGCTCGGACTCCTCGCGCTCGGCCTTCTCCCGCCGCTCGGCGAGCTGCAGCTCCAGCGCCTGGAGGTCCTTGTCACGCTTGTCGCGGGCGTCGGTGAGCAGCTTGGTCGCCTCGGCGCGCTTCTCCTCGGCCTCACGGGCGGCCTTGGCCCGCTGCTGGGTGATCTCCCGCTCGGCGGTGGCCCGCAGCGTGGCAACCTCACGCTCGACGGTCGACTTCAGCTCGGCGACCTCGTGCGCGGTCACCGTACGCAGCTGCTTGGTCTCCCGCTCCGCGTCGGCGCGCAGCGTGTCGGCCTCCCGGCGGGCCTGCACCCGGACCTCGGCCGCCTCGCGCTCGGCGGCGGTGCGGACGTTGCCCGCCTCCCGCTCGGCGCTGGCCTTCATGGCCGCGGCCTCGGCGCGGGCCTTGTCGGTGATCTCCCGCGCCTCGAGGCGGGCGGCGGAGAGGATGCCCTCCGACTCGCGCTTGGCCTCGTTGCGGTGGTCGTTGGCCTGCTCCTCGGCGAGCCGGAGGATCTGCTCGACCCGGGTGCCGAGACCGGAGAGCGTCGGGCGGCTGTTCTCCTCCAGCTGCTTGCTGGTGTCGGTGAGCTTCTGCTCCAGGGCGGTGAGCCGCTGCTCGGACTGCCGGAGCCGGCGCTGGGCGTCGTTGAGCGCCTGCTCGGCGTCAGCGCGATCCTTGTTGGCCTGGCTCAGGGCGGCGTTGAGCCGGCCGATGAAGTCGTCGACCTGACCGGTGTTGTATCCGCGCAGGCCAACCGTGAAATCGGGCTGCGAGTTCGCGTTATCGAAGAACGCGAGAGGGGAGGACTGCTGCTGGGGCATTGGGACATACTGGCAGACCCCCCGGGGTGCTTCGCAAGAGCGTGCCGCCCTTTGCCGTCCTCATTACATGGTCAACTCGACAGCGCGCCGGACCGCCGGGGGAAGTGGCGATCTTGCCAGCTCCGAGGCGAGCGTGATGGCACGCAGCGTGACGCGGAAAAGGGGCCCGGTGTCCTTATGTTTCCGGCCGCCCCGTCCCACTCGAATGGGTGTCGGCGTACCTCTGGGAAAGCCAAAGGCGGTTCACCGAATGGCCACCGGGACCTCGTCCGTGAGGTCAGCCGTCGCGTCCGCTCCGCCGTACCCGGGCACAGTGACCGCCCGCACCCGAGCCGCGTCGTCCCGGCGAGCTGCGGCTGCATCCGCTGCGCTGCGTGTACGTGCGGGCGAACTGCGTGTGCGTGCGGGCGAGCTGCGCGAGGGTACGGCGCGCTGGGTGTGGGTGAGGGCGAGCTGCGTATGCGCACGGCGCACTGCGGGTGCGTGCGGGTGCGTGCGGCGCGGTGCGTGTTAGGAGGGGACCCCTGCTATGCACGAGGCGTTAGCAGGGGGCCCTTCCTTACACCGCACCCCCGGCGTCGGGCCTCGACCACGGCGCGCTCGACCACGGCGCGCTCGACGTCGGGTACTCAGGCGGGTTGGACCAGCTCGATCAGGACGCCGCCGGCGTCCTTGGGGTGCACGAAGTTGATCCGGGAGTCGGCGGTGCCGCGTCGGGGCGTCTCGTACAGCAGGCGTACGCCGCGCTCGCGCAGGGCCGCACAGGCCACGTCGATGTCGGCCACGGTGTACGCGACCTGCTGCACGCCGGGGCCGTTGCGGTCGAGGAACTTCCCGATCGTCGACTCCGGGGTCAGTGGGGCGAGCAGCTGCACGCACCCGCCCTCGGCGGTCGGCCCGACCGTCAGCATCGCCTCGCGTACCCCCTGCTCGGCGTTGACCTCGGTGTGCACGCAGCGCATGCCGAAGGTCCGTTGGTAGAAGTCGATCGCGGCGTCGAGGTCGGCGACCGCGATCCCGACATGGTCGATGCGGCGTAGACCGATGTCTGTGACATAGTCGGCAGCGGGCTCGGCGGGGGAGTTCTCAGGCATGACGCTAGTCTGGCCGAACGATAGTTAAGGCGTACAGGTCGGCACCCCCTCGGAGGCAGTCATGGCTTCGGTGATCGTCAGTGGCGCGCGGACCCCGATGGGGCGCCTGCTGGGCAACCTGAAGGACCTACCCGCGACGAAACTGGGCGGTATCGCCATCTCCGCGGCACTGGAACGTGCCGGCGTGGCCCCGGACCAGGTCCAGTACGTGATCATGGGGCAGGTGCTCCAGGCCGGTACCGGCCAGATCCCGGCCCGCCAGGCGGCGGTGGAGGCTGGCATCCCGATGTCGGTGCCCGCGTTGACCATCAACAAGGTCTGTCTCTCCGGCCTGGACGCGATCGCGCTGGCCGACCAGTTGATCCGGGCCGGCGAGTTCGACGTGGTGGTGGCCGGTGGCATGGAGTCGATGACCAATGCCCCCCACCTGCTGCTCGGTCAGCGGGGCGGCTACAAGTACGGCGACGTGGTGGTCAAGGACCACATGGCGCTCGACGGGTTGACCGACGCGTGGGACTGCTGCTCGATGGGGGAGTCCACCGAGCGCCACGGCGCCGAGCGGGAGATCAGCCGCGAGGAGCAGGACGCCTTTGCCGCCGCCAGCCACCAGCGGGCCGCCGCCGCGCAGAAGAACGGTCACTTCGCCGACGAGATCACCCCGGTCGTCATCCCGCAGCGCAAGGGTGACCCGCTGGTGGTCAGCGAGGACGAGGGCATCCGTCCGGACACCACCGTCGAGACGTTGGGCAAGCTCCGTCCGGCCTTCGCCAAGGACGGCACCATCACCGCCGGCAGTTCGTCGCCGATCTCCGACGGCGCCGCCGCGGTGGTCGTGATGAGCAAGGCGAAGGCCAAGGAACTCGGGCTGACCTGGCTGGCCGAGGTGGGCGCGCACGGCAACGTGGCGGGCCCGGACAACTCCCTGCACTCGCAGCCGTCCAACGCCATCCAGCACGCGTTGCGCAAGGGCGGGCTGGGCATCTCCGACCTCGACCTGATCGAGGTCAACGAGGCGTTCGCCCAGGTCGGCATCCAGTCCACCCGTGATCTCGGGATCAGCCCGGACAAGGTCAACGTCAACGGTGGCGCGATCGCGCTGGGGCACCCGATCGGCATGTCCGGCGCCCGGCTGGTGCTGACCCTGGCGATGGAGCTCAAGCGGCGCGGCGGCTGCACCGGCGCGGCGGCGC
>NZ_SISL01000387.1:0-5460 GCF_004307965.1 Verrucosispora sp. SN26_14.1
GGTGGTGCCCGCCTCGGTGAGCGCGCCGAGCGCGGTCGCGGTCGTCGGCTCGTCGGGTGACGGCGACGGCGCGCAGGCGCCGATGGCGACCGGGAACTCCAGCCCGGCGATCTGCCAGGTGGGGTGACCGGGCCAGGAGAGCCGGGAGACGCCGAGCGACTGCCACGCGCGCCAGTTCCGCAACGCGACGGAGGCCGACACGATCGGGTACCGGCCGAGATCGGCGGCGGTGGCCCGCTGCTCCGGCCCGAGTTCCGGGACGAGAAGCGCCGTGGTGTGCGCGGGCGCGGCGACGATCGCGGCCCGCGCCCGGTACGTGATCGTGCCTGCCCCGCCCCCCTCGACCTCGACCTCGACCGTGTCGGTACCGGCGTGGCGCAGCGCGGTCGCCGTGGCGTTCAACCGGATCCGGACCTGGTTGTCCGGCCGGTCGAGCGCGTCGACGGACATCTCGGCGGTCAGCCGGTCGTCGACGGTGTCGGCGTCGAACAGGTCGGGCACCAGATGGTGGGCCAGCGCGCGGGCGACCGTGGCGTTGCCGTCCGGGAAACGGTAGATCGGCGGGTCCAGGTGCGGGAAGAACCTCGCGCCGGTCCGGGTCAGCCCGTCCCACGGCGCGCCGCTGGGGCGGACACCGAGGCCGTCCAGGCCCAGATAGCCGATGAGCGCGGCGTCCAGGGCGGGATGCTGGTCGAAGGTCATGCCCGACTGCGCCGACGTGCTGTACCGCAGAAACCGGTGGGTGTCCTCGTCGAGTTCGGCGAAGTCGCGAAGCACCTCGTCGCAGCTACGCCGCCGGAGTTCGGCGAGCTTCTCGTCATCGGTCCGGCCGGCCAGCCAGTCGGTGGGTTCGTCGACGAGCGCGGCGACCTGCGGTCTGGCCCGTGCGGCGAGCGGCGCGTCGGTGAGGTCCACGGCGTCGGACGGGCCGTGGGCGGCGAGGTGGCTCCGCCCCCAGACCGAGGCGGCGAAGGCGAGGCCGTGGCCGCCGGCACCCCGGTCGGTGTAGTGCCGCGCCACCGTGTCGGTGTGGAAGCGGTCGGTGTCGACGCCCACGGTGGCCAGGGCGGACCGGACGGCCGGGGCGAAGGCGGAGGGGAAGGTGAGTTCCTGGGCACCGCCCGGCGAGACGAGCCGGCGTCCGTCGACGTCGAAGGTGTGCCGGATCGCGGGTCCGCCGAGCTGCGTACCGGCTTCGACGATCAGCACCCGCGCGTCCCGGTCGACGTCGGTGATCCAGTAGAAGGCCGCCGAGAGTCCGGCGACGCCGGCACCGACGACGATCAGGTCGAACTCGGGTGTGGTCGTCATGGTCGGCCTCCTGCTCGCGGCGTGACGATGGTCAGCGGCCGGCCCGACGGGTCCAGGGTCCACCGGAGGCACGCCGAGAACGTGCCCGGCTCCTGCTGCTCGGCCCACTGGTCGCCGACGAGGGTGGCGAGTGCGGACCGGCGCGGCGACCAGTCGAGCACCGCACGGGCCCGACGCAGGTCGCAGGCGGGACGGTCGTCGACGTCGGCGCGTTCCGGCAGATGCCGGCGTTGCACCCGTCGCCGGGTGACGCGTTCCACGGTCGTGAGGACGGCGTCGATCGTGGACAGCCGGCCACTGCCGATCTCGACGGCCTGGTAGCCCGCGACCGGTCGGCGGGCGGCGCCGACGACCGCCCGCGCCGCGTCGAGGACGTGCAGGTAGTCGCGGCCCGACGAGCCGTCGCCGTAGACGTCGAACGGCCGGTCCTCGGCGGCGGCACGAAGCGCCGCCGCGACGATGCCCCGGTCGGTCGGCGTGCGCGGCCCGCCGAGGGCGTTGAGGCGCAACGAGACACCGAAGCCGTACCGTTCGACGAGTTCCTCGGCGGCCCGCTTCGACTCGGCGTAGGCGACCCGGTCGGAGTGCCGCCCGGTCGGACCCAGGCCAGCGACCATCGCGGTCGACGCGAACACCACCCGGCACCTGCTGGTCCCGGCGACGGCGTCGAGGAGCAGCCGGGTCGCGTCGACGTTGCACCGCGCGTAGGTGCGGGCGGCCCGTGGACCGGGCTGCAACGGTGTGACGGCGGCGAGGTGGCAGACGGCGTCGACCTCGGCCACCGCCCGGCGCAGCGCGCGGCCCGGACCGGCCGCCGCCATGCCGAGTTCCCGCCCCGGAAAGGTGGTGACGTGGTCACCGAGGGCGGCGAACGCCTCGGTGACCCACCTGCCGAGGAAACCCGTCGCCCCGGTGACCAGGACCCGCACCGGACGCGTCGGGCCTGCCGCGACGGCCGGTACGCGACCGGGGGCTTCCGGTGCCCGCCGTCCACTCACGGCGCGTCCGGTGCGGTGGCGACGGCCACCATCACCAGCTCCGGGCCGGCGCTGTTGACCTGGATTTCCGCGTCGACCCCGGCGGCGTCGAAGGACGTCTGCCAGGCGGCGGCCGAATGGAAACGGCTGCCTCGCCGACAGGCCTCGGCGGACAACGGCAGCAGGTTGAAGATGAACTCCTGGTGCACGAGGTCGCCGGGGGCGCAGAGCGACTCGCTGAGCACCAGCGCGCCACCGGGCCGGACCAGTGACCGCAGGTGGCGCAGGGTGGACGGGATGTCGGCGGCGATGTGCAGCGCGTTGACGGCGAGCACGACGTCGTAGCCGTCCGGGGCCAGGCCCTGGTCGTCGGCGAGGTCGAAGTCGAACCGCCGGAACTCCAGGCGTACCGGGGCAGGGGTGTTCCCGCTGTGTCTGCGGCGGGCGCCGACCAGCAGGCTGGCGCTCATGTCGGTGACCGTGTAGTCGTAGGTGCCGCGTAGGTCGTCGGGCCAGTGCGCCAACAGGTGTGCGGTCGCCCCGCCGGTGCCCGCGCCCACTTCGAGGATCCGGGTGCCGCCACCGGTGCGCAGGGTGGTCTCGACCGCCGCTGCTGCGGCGGCGTTGAGCGGCCGGTACAGCAGGTTGTCGGACTGGAAGTAGCCGTGCCACAGCCGCATGCCCGGTCCGGCAAGCAGGATCTTGCGGCCGGAGGAGGTGCCGTCCAGGAAGCCGGGGTACGCGCCGGCGGCGTGGCGCAACAGGTCCACCGTCGGCGCGTGGCTGCCCGCCGTCGGGTCGACCGACGGTACGGGCCGGGGGAGTGTCCGGCGTTCGGCGGCCCGGCGGAGCCAGGCGACGCAGTGTCCGCGATGCTCGTCGCCGGCATCCACCGCCTCGGGATCGAGCGTGTCCAGGATCGACTGCGCGAGGTCGCCGGTCACCTGCCACGCGTCGGCGCACGCGTCGAGGTACGCCTCGTCGACGTGGGCGTCGACGTGGCCGGTGTCGGTCCGGGTCCGGTCGGTCATGTCAGATCGCCTCCAGGACGATCGCGCCGTAGAACCCGCCGAAACCGACGGCGGACTTGACGGCGTACCGGATGTGCGTGGACGTCCAGTCGGTGGGCAGGTCGAGGCCGTGGGCGGGCGTCGCGCCGGGTGTCCCGGGCAGCCGTCGTTCCGCCATCGCCTTGAGCAGCAGTGCCGTCTCCAGCAGCGAGGATCCGCCGAGGTTGTGCCCGACGTACGGCTTGAGCGGCAGGCACACCGGTTGCCGGGTCTGGTCCGGCCAGAGTCGCCGGATCGTCCTGGCCTCGTAGGTGTCGATCATCCGGATCCCGGTGCCGTGCGGCACGACCACGTCGACGTGCTCCGGGTCGAGGGCCGCCTCGCGCAGGGCCCGCCGGATGGACCGCTCCTGGTTGGCGCTCGCGGGGTGGGGTGCGCTGACCCGCCACCCGTCCTGCGTGAACCCGGCACCGCGCAGGCGACCGTAGATCCGGGCACCACGGCGACGGGCGTGCTCCTCGTCCTCCAGCACGACGGCGGCGCCACCGTCGCCGAAGACGGTGCCGGCGGCTGCTGGGTCGAACGGCCGGGGGACGCCGTCCCGCGCGTACAGGCCCATGTCGGCGAACCACCGGAACTTGCCCGAGCTGAGTGGGTCGTCGGAGGCGACCGCGACGGCCAGCGGGGTGCGGCCGAGCCGGATCTGGGTGGCCGCGTTGTCGATCGCGGTGAGGCCCGACGCGCACGCGGAGTTGACGAAGCCACACTCGCCGCCGATGTGCAGCGCACGGGCGACGAGGTAGGGCGCGAGGAACGTGTTCAGCGCGAAGATCTGCTCGGACAGGTCGGCGTAGCCGGCCTGCGCCGTGCCGGTGTCGTGCTCGGCCACCGCCCCGTACAGCGTGCGGGCCAGACGTTCGACGCCCGGGTGTTCGTCGGCCACCACGAGCCCGACCTCCCGCAGGTCGAGATCGGGGAAGGCGCGTAGTCCGGCGTCGTCCATGGCGAGCCCGGCCGCGGCGACGAGATGCTTGATGTCGCGTTGCTGGTCGATGCCTTCGCGTTCGAGTTGGGCACCGTCGACGTACGTCGCGGTGACGTCCGCGAGGCGGTAGTCCGGGGCCATGAAGACCTTGAACGTGCCGTCCTCCGGACGCGCGGAGGGCAGCTCGACCATCTGGGCGCACGGCGGGTCGGCTTCGATCGTGCGCCAGGTCTGGTCGATGCCGATGCCGGCGGCGCTGACGACGCCGAGTCCGGTGATCACCACTGGCCTGGTCATCCGCGCCTCCTATGCGGTGAGCCCACCGTCGACCACGAAGGTCTGTCCGGTGATGTATCGAGCGCCGTCCGAGACGAGGAAGCCCACGAGCGGGGCGACGTCCTCCGGCTCTGCGAAGCGCCGCAACGGGATCCGGCTCAGATAGGCGCGCTTGACGGCGGAGGGGAGGTCAGCGGTCATGGCGGACTCCACCAGCCCCGGCGCGACGCCGTTGATGGTGACGCCGAACTGCCCGAACTCGCGGGTCAACGCACGGATCATCGCCTCCATGGCGCCCTTGCTCGCGCCGTAGTTCGCCTGTCCCGCCACGCCGGCCCGCCCGGAGACGGAGGAGATCAGAATGATCCGGCCGAACCCGGCGCGGACCATGTCCGCCCCGGCCAATCGGACGAACTGCATCGCTCCCCGCAGGTTGGTGTCGAGGACGTCGGCCCAGTCCTCGTCGGCCATCTGCAACAGCGGCCGGTCGCGTCGGATCCCGGTGCAGTAGACGAGTGCGCCCGGCGGCCCGAGCGCCTCGACGAAGTCTCGATAGGTCGCGCGGACCGACTCCGGGCTCCGGGTGTCGCACCGGCGCCCGACGCTGTCCAGTCCGGCCTTGTCCGCGTGGGTCAGCAGGTCGCGCAGCGCCTCATCGTTCGCGTGACAGGTGAGCCCGACACGGTGGCCGGCGTCGACGAGGGTGGTGGCCACCGCCCGTCCGAGGTCGCCGCTGGCGCCGACGACGAACGTGGTCGACCGCGTCGTGCGGTCCACGGTCGTCGCGTCCGGGTCGACCGCTGGTGGGGCCGTCATCGCGTGACCGCCCCCGCCGCGACCGCACCGGCGGCGACCGGCTCCGGCGTGAACGCGTTCGCTATCCCGACGAGTGACGCCATTC
>NZ_SISL01000388.1:0-5460 GCF_004307965.1 Verrucosispora sp. SN26_14.1
GGCCGGCCGTCGCCCCGGCCCGTCCGGACGCGGTGGCGTCGGGCGAGTCGGCGGACCAGGAGACGGCACCGGCGGACGACGGGGCGGCCGGCCCGCCGCCGGGACGCCCGTTGCACGCGGTCGAGAACCGGGACCTGCTGATCAGCCAGTTGCTGACCCCGCAGGCGTTCCTGCTGCCGATCGGCGTGGCCTTCGTCACCGTGCAGTTCCTGTCCGAGGGATCGTGGTCGTTCATCGCGGTGGCGAGCACGCTGACCGCGATGGCGGGCATCCTGCTGCAACCCGTGCGTCGGGTGCTCGACGACTGGCGGTTCCAGCTCGCGCGGGACGCCGACCGGCTGCGCATCCGCAACGGCCTGCTGGAGACGCGGGTGCAGACGGTGCCGCTGCACCGGGTGCAGACGGTCGGGATGACCTGGCCGTTGCTCTGGCGGATGAAGGGCTGGCTGCGGATGCGCCTGGAGGTGGCGGGCTACGCCGCGGGCGAGGCCGACCAGCGCAACCGACCGGACCGTCTGCTGCCCGTGGGGGACCTGGCGACCGGCGAGATCATCCTCGCCGAGGTGCTGCCCGGGGTCACCCTGGCGTCGTTGCCGCTGGTCCCGCCGCCGACCCGGGCCCGCTGGGTGAACCCGCTGAGCCGTCAGGTGCTCGGCGCGGGGCTGACCGACGAGGTCTTCGCCGTCCGGTCCGGGCTGCTCACCCGCCAACTGACGATGGTGCCGTACGCCCGGTTCCAGAGCGTCCGGGTGGTGCAGGGCCCGATCCAGCGGCTGCTCGGCCTGGCGACCGTGCACGTGGACACCGCCGGTGGGGCCGGCGCGGCGGCGGTCGACCGTGACCTCGCCGACGCCTGGGCGCTGGCGGCGGAGCTGACCGCCCGGGGTCGGGCCGCCCGTCGCGGCTAGGGCGGCCGGCGCCTGCCCGCGCGACGACCGGTCAGTGGGTGGCCGGGACCACCGGTGGTGCGGCCGGTGCGTCCCGGTCGTCCGGAGGTGGGTCGGTGGCGGCGGCCCGGCGGGCCTTGCGGCGCGACCACCACCGCTCGGCCGCGCCGACCGCCAGGAAGGTGATCCCGACGTACGCCCAGCCGACCAGCACGTCGATCACGTAGTGCTCGCCGCTGTAGACCAGGGTGAAGGTCATCGCCAGCGGATACGACAGCAGCAGCGGCCACCACCGGCGTCGCACGGTGTTCATGAAGAACAGCACCACGAACAGCGCGAACGCGGTGTGCAGCGACGGCATCGCGGCCACCGGGTTCGAGGCGAGCTGCCCGGCGTTGAGCAGGTTGCCGGCGCCGTGCATGCCGAACGCCCGCCAGCCCCGGGTGGAGATCCGGGCGACCTCCTCGATCAGCCCGTTCTGCGCCGCCCACCACGGCGGCGCGGCCGGGTACAGGAAATAGGTGACCAGGCCGGTGGCGCAGAGGAAGAACCAGCGCCGCATGAAGGCCGCCCACCGGCTGCGCTCACGCATCCAGAGCACGGTGGCGGCGGCCAGTGCCGCCACGAAGTGCGAGAAGTACACCCAGCTGACCAGGACGTCCCACCACCGCACGTCGGGGTGGTACAGGTGCTGCTGCAACCAGACGGTGGGCACCTGGCCGTCCATGGCCCAGCCGAACATCAACCGGTCCGCCAGGATCAGCTCGTACGCGTGCGGCACCGTCCCGTCGTGGTAGGCGAAGCCCCGGGACAGGTTGTAGGCGACCAGCAGCAGCACCACCGGCACCCAGTCCCGGGCGAAGCGCAGGTGACTGCGCCACGGGCGGGCGGAGTTCCAGGCGATGGTCCCCGCCCAGATCCAGAAGAACGCGTACAGCGGGTCGGTGGGCAGGCCGATGACGAGCCAGCCCGCCACGAAGGCGACGCTCCACAGCGACATCGCGATCACGCGGCGGCGACCGCCGTCGGGTGAGGCGGACGGCTCGGTCGGGGCCGGGGGCTGGGGGTCGGTCACGGCAGACATCGCGGACAAGGTTAACGGCGTACCCTGGGCCGCCCCACGCAGGACCACCTGCGTGCCGCGCCACCGTGTCGGAGCCGCCCACGGCGCTGCGGGCCGAGCCGGACGGGGGCCATCCGACGGCACGCGTCGCCGAGGGTGCGGCGAGCCCCTACGCTGTGGCCATGCAGGTGCAGTCGGATCTCGCCCTGACGCCGGGTCTGTCCGCCCGGGTCGAGTTGACCGTCACCGACGCCGACACCGCCGAGGCGGTCGGCTCCGGTGACGTACCGGTGCTCGGCACCCCCCGGGTGCTGGCGCTGGCCGAGGCGGCCACGGTGGCGGCGAGCGCGCCGCACCTGCCCGCCGGTGCGACCAGCGTGGGCACCCGGGTCGAGTTGACGCACCTGGCCGCCACGCCGGTGGGCCGGACGGTGGTGGCGCAGGCCACCCTGACCACGGTCGACCGGCGCCGGCTGGTCTTCGACGTCGAGGTGACCGAGGGTGGGCAGCGGGTGGCCGAGGGCCGGGTGGAACGGGTCGTGGTCGACCGGCAGCGGTTCGTCGAACGCGCCGGCCGACCGTCGTGACGGTCCGCTTCGTCGAGGTCGCCGACCGGGTGCACGTGCTGTGCGAGCCCCTGCTCGCGGTCAACGTCACGCTGGTGTGCGGCGACGGCGCGGCGCTGCTGGTCGACACGCTCTCCAGCGCGCGGCAGGCCGCCGAGCTGGCCGCCGCCGTACGGGCGGTCACCGGTGACCCGCTGACGATCGTCAACACCCACCACCACTACGACCACTGGTTCGGCAACGCCACGTTCGCCGCCGACCCGCCCCGCCCGGTGTGGGCGCACGACCGCGCCGCCGAGGTGATGAGCGGCGATCCGGACGAGCTGCGCCGCCAGGCGTACGCGGAACTGCGCGACGCGCATCCGGGGCTGGCCGCCGAGTTGGCCGACACGCCGCTGCTGGCACCCACCCGTACGGTCCGGACCGAGGCGACCCTCGACGTCGGCGGCCGACGGGTGGTGCTGCGGCATCCGGGGCACGGCCACACCGACGCCGACCTGGTGGTGCAGGTGCCCGACGCCGACGTGCTGGTCGCCGGGGACCTGGTGGAGCAGTCCGGCCCACCGGCGTTCGAGGACTCCTTCCCGTTGCAGTGGCCCGACGCGGTGGCCGAGTTGCTGCGGTGGACCACCCCGGCGACGGTCGTGGTGCCCGGGCACGGTGAGCCGGTCGACGCCGAGTTCGTCCGGGCACAGCACACCCAGCTGGCCGAGATGGCCTGGCTGATCCGGGCCGGGCACACCGGCGGGGCACCGCCGGAGCGGGTCGCCGCCGAGGCACCCTTCCCGGCCCGCCCGGCGCTGATCGCGGCCCGCCATGGCTACGCCGAGCTGGACGGCACCGCCTGATCCGTGGACCCGGCGCTCTCAGCCGGTGAAGCGCTCGCGGACCTGCGCCCGGGTCGGCATGGCCACGGCCCCGCCCGGCCGTTCGCAGACGAGACCGGCGACGCGCAACGCGAAGGCCACCCGCTCGGTCCAGCCGCCCGGCTCGGCGGGCTCGCCGTCGACGAGCAGGTCGGCGACGAGCGCGGCCATCACCGAGTCACCCGCGCCGGTGGCGTCGACCGCGTGCACCCTCGGCGCGGGTATGCGTACCGGATCGGCGCCGGCGGCGGCGACCACCGCGCCCTCGGGGCCCAGGGTGACCACGACGGTGCCCGCGCCCACCTCGCGCAGGTACGCCGCCACCGACTCCACCGGCTGGCCGGGGTAGAGCAGTTCCGCGTCGGCGGTGCTCAACTTGACCAGGTGCGCACCGGCGGCGAACTCGGCGACCACCCCGCGCAGTTCGGCCAGTGCCTGCGGGCCGTCCAGCAGTCGCGGACGGACGTTGGGGTCGAACACCCGCAGCCCGGGCGCCAGCGACCAGGCCCGGCGGGCGGCGGCCAGGGTGGTCGGCGCCAGCAGCACGATCGACCCGCAGTAGAGCACGTCGGCGTCCTCGACCAGGGTCGCGTCGACGTCGTCGGCGGTGAGCACCGCGTAGGAGGGCGGATCGCCGTAGAAGCGGAAGTCCGGTTCCGGACCGGAGAAGGTGGTGACCGCCAACGTGGTCGGCACCGGGGCGGTGAGCGTCCCGGCCGTGCCGACCCGCTCGGCGGCCAGCAGGTCGCGGATCCGCCCGGCGAGCACGTCGTCGCCGAGCGAGCCGACGAACTGCACCGCGCCCCCGAGGCGGGCGACGCCGACGGCGACGTTCAGCGGGCCGCCGCCGACGGCCTGCCGGAAGACGCGGCCACCCTCGCTCTCGGTGTCGAGCAGGTCGACGAGCGCCTCACCGAGCACCACTGCGTATCCCATCCCGGTCCCTTTCGTCGGCCGTCCGCTGCCGCCCAGGCTGGCACAACGATCCGCCGCCGGGCATGCACGCCACGGTATTGGCGCGTACCGGCCGACGCGAACCGGCGTCGTGCACATCGAGGAACAGCTATTGCGTCGACCGCGTCGGCGTGCTGGGATGGTGGTGCCGGATGGCGCGGGGGCTGCGCGTCATCGGCGCCGGGTCATGGACGCGAGGGCATACGTACGCGTCGACATATCACCGGCGGCATCGTGCCGGGAGGGCATAGACCCCGTGCACACGTCGCCGCTTCGTCGCATTCGCCCCTAGCTGCGGGAGCGAGCTTTCATCCTCCCGCGCGCTTCGGCGGGGCCACCCCGCACGGTGTGCCCCGCGAGTCAGGAGAACCTGTGCACCGACCTCGTCTGGCCGCGATGTTCTTCGCGGCCGTCACCCTCGCCGCGAGCGCGGTCGTCGCCGTGACGGCCAGCCCCGACCCGGCCGCCGCGCACGGCGCGGCGATGACGCCGGGCGCCCGTACGTTCCTGTGCTGGCGCGACGGCCTCTCCCCCACCGGGGAGATCCGGCCGCAGAACCCGGCCTGTTCCGCCGCGGTCGCCCAGTCCGGTGCCAACTCGCTGTACAACTGGTTCAGCGTGCTGCGCTCGGACGCCAACGGGCGGACCACCGGCTTCATCCCCGACGGCCAGCTCTGCAGCGGCGGCGCCACCGGCTTCCGTGGCTTCGACCTGGCCCGTAACGACTGGCCGATCACCCACCTGACCGCCGGCCGGTCCATCGAGTTCCGGTACAGCAACTGGGCGCACCACCCGGGCACGTTCTACTTCTACGTGACCAAGAACAGCTGGAGCCCGACCCGGGCGCTGGCCTGGAGCGACCTGGAGGAGCAGCCGTTCCTGACGGTGACCAACCCGCCGCAGCGCGGCGCGGTCGGCACCAACGACGGCCACTACTACTTCACCGGGACCCTGCCGGCCAACAAGACCGGCCGACACATCATCTACTCGCGGTGGGTCCGCTCGGACAGCCAGGAGAACTTCTTCGGCTGCTCCGACGTGGCCTTCGACGGTGGCAACGGTGAGGTGACCGGGATCGGTGGCGGCACGACCCCGCCGCCCACCACCCCGCCGCCCACCACGCC
>NZ_SISL01000389.1:0-5451 GCF_004307965.1 Verrucosispora sp. SN26_14.1
GGGAGGCGCAGGGGGTTAGGCGGGGGTGCGGGCTACGGCGAAGACGGACTGGCCGAAGGGCGGGCGGGCGACCTGCTCGGCGGCCTTGGTGGCGGGGAGGACGAGGGTGTCGTACACCTTCACCATCGGGCCCTCCTTCGGCATCAGCCGGAAGACCTTGGTCGCCATGAAGTAGCCGATCAGGCCGAGCGCGTTCGCGTAGTGGATCTTCTCTACCCGCAGACCGGCCTCGGTCATCGCGGCGGAGAGCGTCTTCTTCGTGTAGCGGCGCACGTGGCCGGTGGCGACGTCGGCCGGGCTCATCGCGAACTGGAACGCCGGGACGATGATGACGACCGCGCCGCCCGGGCGGACCAACTGGCCCATGGTGCGCAGCGCCGACACGTGGTCCTCGATGTGCTCCAGCACGTTGTACGACACCGCCGCGCTGTAGTCGCCCCGCTCCGTGTTGGGCAGTAGCATCTGGCGTACCTCGATGGACGGCTGGTCGGCCAGGCGCTCCTTGAGCGCGACCAGCCGGTCCGGGTCGGCCTCGGTGGCGGTGAAGCGGGGGAAGTGCTCGGCCCACTCCAGTGCGTAGTCGCCGAGCCCGCTGCCGATCTCGATCGGGTTGTCGCCCAGGTAGGGCACGGCCAGCTCGACGAACCAACGTCGGTGGTTGACCGCGGTGGCGAGGCCCTCCAGAACCTCGGACTGCACGCGCTGATCCCCAGTGATTTCTGCCATGCGTCGATTCCTCACGATATGACTCGACCCCGCGCCAGGACCGACTGAGTGAACCATCCGCCTGGAGGGCGGGAATATCGGGGCCCGCGGTGGCCGAATTACGGTCGGGTGGCTGCACGATCGGTGGTGGTCAGCGAACTCGGAAGATGTTACGCCAGTGGTCGGAAGGCCGCACGATGGCCCGATACGCCGACTACGCTCCGAATTACCATGACTACTCCTGAATCGGGCCGCTCCGCCGACGAGTCTGAGGCGCCAGGGGTGCCGGTCGGGCCACCGGAAGGCGGCCATCGTCCCAGTTCAGCGCGGTGGAGGGACGTCGCCGCCGTGGTGAGCTTCACGGTGCTCGGCTTCTGGGTCACCGCGCGGATGTGGCTCAACCCGGCCGACGGAATTCGCGACAATCAGACGGATATGGCCCAATTTCAGTGGATGATGGCGCACGGTGCGCGGGTGGTGACGGAATTCGCGTACCCGTTCTCCTCGGATCGGATGAACGTGCCGGAATCCGTCAATCTGATGGCGAATACCTCCGTTTTATCCGTTTCATTGCCGATGACGCCGGTGACCCTGCTGTTCGGCACCCGTACGTCGTTCCTGCTCTTCCTGACGCTCGGGATGATCGCCACGGCCACCGCCTGGTACTTCGTGCTCTCCCGCGTCCTCGTCGGCTCGCGCGGCCCCGCCTGGCTGGGCGCCGCCTTCTGCGCGTACGCCCCGGCGATGGTCTCGCACGCCAACGCGCACCCGAACATCGTGTCGCAGTTCGTGGTGCCGCTGATCGTCTGGCGTACCCTCCGGCTCGCCGAGCCCGGCCGCTGGCTGCGTAACGGCGTCCTGCTCGCCCTGGTGATCGTCTGGCAGGCGTTCCTGAACCTGGAGATCCTGCTGATGACCGCGATCGGTCTCGGTGTGGTCGTGGTGGCGCTGGCGATCGCCCGACCCGACCTGCGTCGACGGACCCGCACCTTCCTCGCCGGGCTCGGCGTCGCCGCCGGGATCGCACTCGTGCTGCTGGCGTACCCGCTCTACGTCCAGTTCTTCGGGCCCGGCGCCTACAACGGCCTGTCCTGGCTGATCCGGGGCTACTCCACCGACCTGGCCTCGTTCTTCACCTACGCCCGGGAGTCGGTGGGCGGCGAGGCGCTCAGCGCGGCCCGGCTGGTCAAGAACCCCACGGAGGAGAACGCCTTCTTCGGCTGGCCGCTGGTGATCCTGGTGGCGGCGATCGTGTGGTGGCTGCGGCGCAACCCGGTGGTGGTCGCGCTGGCCGGACTGGGGCTGGTCTTCGCGGTGCTCTCGCTCGGGCGGGAGATCCGCTTCGACGGCCGGGGCACCGGGATACCGGGCCCCTGGGCCGCACTGGAGGACCTGCCGGTGCTGCACTCGGTGGTGCCCACCCGCTGGTCGCTGGCGATCACGCCGATCGTCGGGCTGCTGCTCGCCTACGGTGCCGAACGGATCCGGCAGGTCGCCGCCCGGCACCCGGACCGGCGTACGCAGATCCGGTTCGGCACGGCGACCGTGCTGGCGATGGCCCTGGTGCCGGTACTGCCCACCCCGCTGCCGACCAAGCGCCTCGAACCGACCCCGGAGTTCGTCACCTCGGGGGCCTGGCGTCCCTACCTGGCCGGCGGGCGCAGCCTGGTGACCCTGCCGCTTCCCGACACCGACTACGCCGAGCCACTGCGCTGGTCGGCGCAGACCCGGTTGCGGATGCCGATCGCCCGTGGCTACTTCCTCGGCCCCGACACCCGGCCGGGCCGGGACCGGGTCGCCCTGTTCACCGCGCCGCCGCGCCCCACCAGCACCTTCTTCGCAACGATCCGGCGGACCGGCGAGGTGCCGCCGATCACCGACCAGGACCGGCGGGAAGCGGTCGAGGACCTGCGGTACTGGCGGGCCGGGGCGGTGGTCCTCGGCCCGCACGAGCAGGCCGAGGCGCTGCGGACCGGGATGACCGAACTGACCGGCGTGGAACCCACCTACACCGGCGGGGTGTGGTTGTGGGACGTCCGGCCGCTGGTCGGAGAGTGATGCTCAGGAGCTGCGGATGCAGCAGCCCTGGCAGACCTTCGGCGCGGGCAGGGTGAAAGCCAGGCAGCAGGTGCGGCGCTGCACGGTCGGCTCGCCGTTGCGGCCCGGCACCAGCTCCACCAGGTCGGCCAGGTCGAGCGCGCCGAGCAGGGTGTCGACCGCCTCGACTGCCGAGCCGGGCAGGCTGTCGGCGGCCCGCAGTACCCCGTGCGCGATGCCGGAGGCCACCGAGCCGAGCAGCGTCCGCGTACCGATCCGGACCTCGCCCTGGATGGCGGCGATCACCGGCGACAGGTGGGCGTCCAGCAGCGTGCCGCGCAGCGCGGTCAACAGGGCCTGCTCGTCGGCGAGCACCCGGACCTGGGGCAGCCCGGACAGGGCCAGCGGGTCGTTGGGCAGGACCGCGATCGGGGTGGACCGGCGCAGGCCCAGCGTGATCAGGGTGCGCGGGTCGGCGAAGTGCACGAGAGCCGCGTCGGCGTCGAGCAGCGGCACCCGTCGGGCGACGGCCCAACCGAGCACCACCGGCAGTGCCGCCCAGTAGCTGTACGCCTTCCAGGCGACCGCGGCGGAGGCGTGTGGCGTACCGCCCCAGAGGCGGACGGCCGAGCTGAGCAGCTCCGGCACCTGGGCGCCGCTGGTCAGCGTCGTCGCCGGGGCCCAACCCGCCTCGTCCGGCACGACCAGCCCGGCGGCCAGACCGGGCAGCGCGTCGGTGCCGAACATGGCCCGCAGGGCCGTGGTGACCGGGGCCAGCGGTGCGGCCGAGGCGGCGTGGACGGGCAGCACGGCTGTCACCTGATCCACCCCCGTCCGAGACCCCACTGGCCAAACTAAGGCTAGCCTAACCACACTTCCGGCATCCGGGGAACCCGGGAAGAAGGAAAAGCGAGAGGTTCGGATCACTCGACGGGCGGCGGTCACGCAGAGTGTCGCACCGGAGACTCGGGGCAGTATCGGTAGAAATCGCTCACCGGTCAAGGGTCCTGTCGAGAACATGCCAGATGTGTGCGTGATCGGCGACGCAACGTGAAACTTGATGCACCCGGCCACGAGGAAGCTGATGACGACCTCACCGCTCGATCGGGCTGCCGACTCGTTCGCCGCCGAACTCGCACGGCACCGGACGGAGCGGGGGCTGTCCAAGAAACAACTCGCCACCCTGATGGGCTTCGACCCGTCGTACGTCAGCCACGTGGAAGGGCGGCGGCACCGACCCACCGAGGACTTCGCCCGGCGCGCCGAGGCCGTCCTGGAGGCCAGCGGCGCCATCTGGCAGCGGTTCCGGGAGTACGACGACCTGCGCCACGCCCGAGTCGAGCGCCACCACCGGGAACCCGTCCTCCCCGGCCAGTGGATGCCGCCGGGCACCGGACTCATCGTCGAACGCGAGACCGCCACACTCACCCACACCGACGACTCCTACCACTGCGTCATCCGCCGGGAGCTGTACAACGCCGGCACCGAACCGGTCACGCGCTACCTGGTCCGGATCGCCGTCGACCGCTACCCGAACGACCCGGGCCGCTCCAACCGGCACCACCGGGAACACCCGCTCACCTTCGCCGAACTGCAACTGAGCGCACTCCGCGAGGAGTCCGGCGAGCGGGAGGCCATGCACTGGCGGGCCAAGCACGACCGGGACGCCTTCAAGGAGATCTGGCTGCTCTTCGAGAACGCCGACCGCCGCTTCCCGCTCTACCCGGGTCGCCGCGCCACCATCGAGTACGCGTACACCGTCGGACGGGACAAGTGGGGCCCCTGGTTCCAGCGGGCGGTCCGCGTACCCACCCGGTACCTTGCCGTACGCCTGGATCTGCCGGCGGCGCTGGACCCACAGGTCTGGGGCGCGGAGACCTCGCTCTCGGCGGAGGAGGGGCCGCTGCGCACGGCGGTGACCCGGCGGGACGAGGACGACCGGGCGATCTTCGACTGGGCGACCGACGAGCCGCCGCTGAACGCCCGCTACCGGATGCAGTGGCGCTTCCGCGCCGAGCCGGAGACTGAGCCGGAAGCCGGCCGGGTCCGGCCGTCCGACCGGATGCGCGGACTCGGTGTCGTGCAGCGCGGCGCGGACCTGCTGCGGCAGCCCGCCCGACCGTTCGACCTGCCCCGCGAGGAACACGCCGCCCGCGAGATCGTCGACCGGCTGGTCACCGCGATGGCCCGGCTGGACGAGATCCACCCCTTCACCAAGGGCGTGGGCGTCGCCGCGCCACAGCTCGACATCGGTCGCGCGGCGGCCGTGGTCCGCCCGCCCGACCGCACCGCCGAGCCCGTCGTCCTGCTCAACCCCCGGGTGGTCGAGGCCGCGCCGGACACCGACGAGCAGTACGAGGGCTGCCTCTCCTTCTTCGACCACCGTGGGCTGGTGCCCCGAGCGCTGCGGATCGACGTGGAGCACGCGCATTTCGACGGCGGACGGGTGATCACCTCGTTCGAGTTCGGCATGGCCCGCCTGGTCGCGCACGAGATCGACCACCTGGAGGGTCGGCTCTACGTCGACCGGATGGCGCCCGGCGTGCCGCTGGTGCCGATCGAGGAGTACCGGGAGACCGGGAACCCCTGGCGCTACTGACCCCTGCCGCCTGCGCGGGTGGCGCCCCGCGCCAAGGTGTGAACGGCGGACTCATGATCCGTCGGTCACGGGCTCGCGGGAGGCGCCACCGCGCCCGCCCGGGTGGGAAC